>DAIPZI010000057.1:0-8385 GCA_036782275.1 Crocinitomicaceae bacterium | reverse complement strand
TCCAAGGGGCAGCTGGCAACCTCCATCCATAAGCCTCAACACTTCTCTTTCAAGATGCACAAGCTTTTGAACCTCGGCATCATTAATCTGTTTAAGAATTTCATTTAATTCTTTGTCCTGTTCGCGGATTTGTAAGGCAAGGACCCCTTGCGCCGGAGCAGGAACGAATTCGTCTGGAGTTAGCTCAACAGTAACTAAGTCAGAAAGATCCAAGTTCAGGCGATCAACCCCCGCCTTTGCCAACAATATAGCATCGTAATCTCCTGATTTTAATTTTTCTATTCGAGTTGGAACATTGCCTCTCAAATCTTTAATCTCAACATCCAACCTCAGCGCCAACAACTGAGATTTTCTTCGTGCAGCAGATGTACCAACAACAGCATTCTTCTTCAGCTCCCACAGCGCATTTGGCTCATGTGCAGATTTCCTAATCAGTAAAAGTTCACAAGGATTTGCGCGTTCAGAAACTGCAGCAATCTTTAATCCTTCTGGAGGAGTAGTTTCCAAATCTTTGTGTGAATGAACCGCTATGTCAATATCGTGATTCAACAAAGCAACCTCAATTTCTTTGGTGAAAAAACCTTTGCCTTCCATTTTATCAAAGCTCAGGTCTTGTATACGGTCTCCTCTTGTTGTTATGATTTGAATTTTTACATTTTGACCTATCGATTCAAGCTGTGACTTTACATGATTTGCCTGCCACATGGCCAGATCACTTCCTCTCGTACCTATTGTAATTGTTTTAACTTGAAGCATTGTTTTTAAGAATAATTTCTTTTGCCAATTTCATTGGACCACTTATGTATTTCTTTTCAACGTAACCCAAAACCTTATCAAATACCTCGCGTGTTTCCGCATCCATGTTTTCAATGTCCGATTTAAATACCTCGGAAACCGCAGTCCTTCTAATTTCTTTGATTTGTTTGGGTACCTCTTTCATCGCGATTTCAACATTTCGTTCTTTTGTAAGCTGCGTAAATGCGATAAGCGCCTGAACTAAAATCTTTTCGACCTGACTAACTTCTTCTCCTCTAACCTTTAAGTTGTCATCAGATATCTTTTGAAGATAATCAATTGAAACATAATTGGTGTCAAATGAATCAATAACTTTTGGATCAATATCTGAAGGTATAGCAATATCAATAATGGTTTTCCGCTCCTTATCACCGTTTAAAAGTCCTTGATATATATTAAGATCTATTATATGTTTGTCCGCTCCAGTACACGTCAGTAAAACATCAAAACCTTCTTTATAATTATTTAATTCAGTGAGTGCATAGGCTTTTCCTTCAACGTCACTTGCAAGCTTTTTCGCATTATCTAATGAACGATTAAAAACAGCAAAGTTACTGTAACCGTGTTTTTTCAAAAACTTACACATTGTGGTATTGGTAAGTCCCGCACCAACAATTAGAATTCGAGCGTCTAAAGAAATATTTAAACTCTTTAGCTTGTGATATGCCAAGGAAACAACAGAAACCGGTTTTTTTGCAATATTTGTTTCAGTATACACCTTTTTGGCCGTTTCAATTACTTTCCTCGTTAAGAGTCGAATAAAATCTCCTGTTAAACCTTGTGATCTTGAAGCCTCAAAAGCACTTCTTACCTGAGTAATAATTTCTCGCTCTCCCACAATCATTGAGTCGATAGATGAAGCGACTGATAGTGCATGTTTCACTGCAGCAGCACCAGAAAAAACTTCAGAATGATTACTAAGAACTTTTTGATTTTCAAGGCTTATCTCAGGATACAACACCTCTAATAAATCTTTAGTAGAAATATTTTGGTCTGAAACAATTGTAAATTCAACACGATTACAAGTAGATAGAAACATCATTTCCTTACATCCGAAATGCAATTTTGCACTACTTAAACGCATCTCTTGGTCTTCAGCATCTATGTGCAGTAAGCCTATTTGATTTACATCTAGGTTACGATGGGTAAAAGCGTGGATATATAAAGTCTCTAACACGTGTAATTTAAATACAAAACAAATATCGGTAGTCACCTAGAAAATATTGTCATAATATTGTCATAATGACAAATTAATTCCATATTTAGTCTGACTCTAAATAAACGCTAGTTCATATGAAAAAAATTAAGACCTATTTATTTGACCTCGGTGGAGTAATTGTTGATCTTGATTACCAAAAAACAATTAATAAGTTTTCGGATTTGGGAGTGAGTAACGCCAATGAAATGTACAATCAATTCAGCCAAAGTGGATTATTTGATAAATATGAAAAAGGGGAATGTACCAGTAATTATTTTATCGATCAGCTTAAAGCAAAAACAAAAATTGGGGTAAACAAAAATCAAATTATTGGTGCTTGGAATGCTATGATTGGTGAATTCCCTATTGAAAAACTTGAATTTATTGCTGGTCTCGCTTCTCAAAAACCATGTTTCCTTTTAAGTAATACAAATGAAATCCACCTTGAAAAGGTGATGAAAAACTTAAGCAAAACACCTTATATTCAGTTGGATTCTATATTTAGAAAATGCTTCTATTCACATCTTATCGGCAAAAGAAAACCAGATGTGGAAACCTTTAAATGGGTCCTAAATCAAATGGGAGCTGCCGCAGAAGAAACGCTATTTATTGATGATTCCCCTCAGCACATCGAAGGCGCAAAACATGCGGGTTTACAGACTGTATTTTATCAAAAAAAAGAGGACTTATTAAGGTTATAAGATCAAATCTGACTTTATCGAATCAGGTGGATAAACCCTTGTTTTATACCATCTTCGTATATCAACTTATATGAATAGACACCTTGCATAAGCGCTGAACCATCTAGAGAATTTCCAGTGAACGGCACTTCATTTTCTTTGTGACTGTATACCATGTTTCCCCAACGATCAAAATACATCATTTCATATGCGTTACATGTTTTGAAATATCCCTCTAAATCCATTGCTTCATTGATATTATCATCGTTTGGCGTAAGCACATTGGGGAATTCAAAATCATCAAAGGAATAAATGTTAATGATTTCCAAATCACTAAATGAAAGCGGTGATTCGCAGCCATTAACCGTAACCATCGCAGAATAAGTTCCCAAATCATTTATTTCTGCTGCAAAAAACAAAGATTCTTCTGTTGAAGTGAATCCATTGGGACCTAACCATGTATAGAAGGCATCAGAGGTCGTGTTTACAGAAAGTTCAAAGACATCTCCTGGACAATCCAAAGGACTATTTGAAGAAATGATTGGAGCGCTGGGAATTGGATGAACAATCAGCTCGTACGTGATGATCGAATCACAACCAAGTGTGGTAAACAAATTAAATGGGTAGGTACCTGTTGTATTCATTGTAAGTCCCTCATAGGTTATCGATTCTCCATCACAAATCGCCGTGTCAATCGTAAACGAATAAGAAGGGTTAACTGTTAAATCAAGCTGAACTATAGAGTCGCAGCCAGACATAGATTGAAGGTTTTGTATATACACCCCTGTAGAGCTCAATTCATCAGGTCCAAATTCATACGTTTCATTTGAACATATGGTATCGATAATGCTAATATCATATGTCTCATTTACGACTATTGAAGCAATAGTGGTATCACTATTACAACCGTCTACTTCTAGGTATATTGAATAGTCGCCTGAATTGGAATTATTTAAATTCGAAATAAAAGTATTTGAAGCTGTCGATGAAAATCCGCTTGGTCCTTCCCAAAAATAAAATGCATTAGTAACTTCAGTGGTTGATAGAAACAGAGTATCAGCGCTACAAATAGGATCATTGGTATTTATGTCAGGCGTTGGAATGGGTGACGGCTCCAAAATTTCAATGGGTGTGATTTCTTCACATGCCCCGTCTTTCACATAAACATCATAATTCCCCGGACTTAATTCGTCAAAGCTTGGTGTTGTTGTATATGATATACCATCCAATGAGTAAGACAAATTATTACCTATTGCTAAAATTTCTATCTCACCATTATCATATCCAAAACAAGAAACATCAGTCTTTGTAACGGAAATTAATTCAAAGGGAATAAATACTGGAGCAGGATTATCGAAGACTGGAGATCCTTGTGGGTTTCCATCAAAACCAGGGTAACCTTGACCATTGTCATAATTATTGTCCAATTTGTAATACGCCATTAAATCGGATTCATTTGTCGGATCCAACAACAAATTCATGTTCAGCTTGATTTCTAGCTCAGTCCTTGCTGTTTGCCATATACGAACTTCGTCAATTCTTCCTCTAAACTGCTCTGGTCCATTTGGCCAATTTGCTTTATTACCAATGGCCGCATCCCAGTTATTTAAGATAATATCCCCCGAGGCTGGGATTTCATTTACCAAACATCCGTCTACATAATATTTAATAGACGATCCATCATAAGTAGCAGCAAGGTGATACCAAGTATTGGTGTTGAGAGTAAAGGTATTTAGGCAGATGTAGAAATCATTTGTTGTTGAGATTTGAAAACTATTGGGCCGAAGGAGATAATTACAGTCATCTGTCCCCTCATGCTTCGAAACAATATTCATGTTGTTTTGACGACGCATCTTTGCCTCAATGGTAATTTCGTTGCCACTTACATCTACATCACCAATATTTACCCATTTCTGACCTGAACCTTCAAGATTCAAAGAGTTTTGAGCCATGAAAGAAGTTGCCGATATTGCAAGTAAAATAAATAGTGTAAAAATGTACTGCTGAAAAAAGAATTTAGAAATAAGGTTTTTCAAATCAGTAATTTTAGTCCTATCTAATAGACACATTTAGGTTATTAAAAGTTGCACTAAATTAAACAATAAAAAGAAATTAGAGGTTCTGCCTATTTAAGCAGATGGATGAATCCGCTTGCAGATCCTTGATTATGAGTGAGTTTGTAAAAATAAACGCCTTCAGGAAGCTTTTCTCCAAGTATGCTGTTTCCGTTAAATGAAGGCTCTCCTCGTTTTTGAACATATACCTGATTTCCCCAACGATCTCTTACTGTTAAGGTGAAATCACTGCACTTACCAACATATTTTTCGACTTCAATTTCGTCATTGACATTGTCGTCGTTTGCCGTGATAACATTAGGAAAATCAAATTGCTTATACTCAAAAATATTTTCAACGTTAAGCTCGATCTGAGCTACTTCAGATTCACATCCATTAAGGACATAATAAACACTGTATAAACCAGAATTTGAATCATCTAGTTCAAATGCATTTACCAAATCTTGTGATTCGTATTCCATCGGTCCTTCCCAATAAAATTCCGCACCTGAAATGTCTTCAACAGACAAGTCAATAATATCACGAGGACATTCAACGGTTCCTTGCGATAAAATCGCAGGCATTTCTAGAGCTTGAACAGACAACTCGAGTGTAGCTACTGAATCACATCCATTTGCATTTTGAATAACAACATCATAATTTCCAGCTTCGTTTGCCGAAATTCCATTCCATTCAATAGGCAAATCTCCTTGACATGCAGAAAGTTGTGTAAGACTTGTTGAGGTAGGATTGATTGTAAAGTCTAAGTTTACGATAGAATCACATCCGGTAACGACACTTGTCAACGCAACTGAATAATTGCCCTCTTGGTCTAAAGCCATACCATTCCATTGAAATGGCAGCTCATTTTCGCAAGTGTTGAAAGAAGAGGAGGTATTTAAAACTGGGAATATGGTTATGTCAAAGGTCGATACATCATTCGAAGTATAACCAATTACTGTGTATGTAAACGTGTAAGTTCCTGGTGTAAGACCATCCGTGTTCAAAATACCTGTCATGGCATCAAACGAACCCGAACTTGTCGATTCTGCAAAAACGCCAGGATTGACACCGACAGATAGTAAGGTGTTTAGATTAATTGAAGATCCTCCTGAATTACACAAACTCGACACATCATTGTCACCAGCATTGGGAATAAAAGGCATTTCGCAAATTAAAACGTTCGCCGAATCAATTAGCCAACATCCTTCTAATTCATCGATAGGGTTTGGATTGTTAGGGTCTTCGCAGCAAAGGTTTTGGCTGAACAATTCAGGACATGCGGAACCTGTTACATCAATACTTGAATTATTATTTTCCATGTCCAAATTGCATGTAAGAAGCGTACCGCCTCCATCAACTACACCTCCATGAATATACGTTTCATCCTGAACCTTAATCGTTCCTACATTAAAAACAGATCCATCAATGTGTAAAAAATAAATTACTGACAAACCTGAATTGATGAAATTTCCGTCCAAATGCAACTCGGAGTCTAATGTGAAATAACCATCGTTATTAATTTCTCCAACTGTCGAAACGTCAATATCGTTAGTACTAGTAACAGTTCCGGGAGCATTTATGATTAAAACTCCGCTAATATTCATTGATGATGAGACGTTAACCACGTGATTAATAATTACCGTATCCCCTTGTTGAATACTATTATTTGGACATCCGTTATCCCATATTGTACAATCATTATATGAACCATCCGCTATGGTCGTATACGTAACTGAAAAACCTGTGTTTGATAGGATTAAAGAAAACAACACAAAAGTTGCTTGCTGAAAGAATGACGTTTGTAATAGATTTGTTTTCACGATAAAATTATGTTCTATGCTTGATAAGACGTACCCTTTACTAAATAGGTTGCACCAAGTTACAAAAAAAACAAAAGGTTGCAAAATGTACTATCGTATAACGTGGAGATAACCCGATTTGTTCATCTGTATGTCTACCGGTTTAAAAAGATTAAAGTCAGGAATTTCAAGATCCAAAAAAGAATTCATTTCAGGCGGATGAAATAAATCCAAAGTGTAGAAATAAACCCCATCATCAAGTATTCGATTTCTAATCGTAGTTCCTGAAAAATTCAAACCATTCACAGTAGTGGAAAACGATTCGTACGTCATTACATCTTTTGATTGAGAATACACTAAATTGCCCCATCGATTGTAAAGCTTAAAATTGAAACCGTGACATGGAGGAATCAAACTTTCAATATCTAATTCATCGTTAATTCCATCATCATTGGGTGTAATTACGTTAGGAAATATGAAGTCCTCAAATCCGTATTCAACACCGATTTCAATAACGGACGTATCGGAAGGACAATTATTTACAATATAATATGCAGAGTAATTATCGCTAAGGTAATTCGTAAAATAAGCTTCTTCAAGGTTTATCTCATTACTTGAAAGGCTAGAACTGTATCCATATTCGTTAAACCAATAATACTGAGCCCCTGGAATTTCTTGCATTGCAATTAATACTGGTTCAAAAAAACAACTTACTGGACTATTCGATGTTAATATTGGAGCTTCAGGTGTTGGTGTTACTGTCAAGTTTATCGTCACTAAAGAATCGCAACCAAACTCGCTTTGAAGACCAAAGTTGTAAGATCCTTGAGATGAAAATGATTGACCCTCGAAAAGAAACTCTTCACCCTCACAAATTTCAAAATTTTCAGAGGTGCTGAATGTTGGATATACTGTCAAATTTAATTCTACAATTGAATCACATCCCTCGGAGGATTGAATTAAAGAAGTATATATTCCCGTTTCAGTCAAGACCTCTCCGTTAAAATCATAAGTCTCGCCTTGACAAATAGTAAAATCATATTGAAATTCCTGAATGGGGTTCACCGTTAGATTTAGCGTAATTGTGGAGTCACATCCAAAAGTGTTTAAAACAATGTTTTCATAAGTCCCGGTTTCGTCATACTGAATACCACCGAATTCGTAAGAAGATCCTGAACATATTGATTCATTTAAAACGAATAACAAATCAGGTAGTACCACCAAGTTTAGTGTTGCCGTTGAATCACACCCCGCCATATTTTGAGTATTAAACGTGTAAACTCCAGACTCTGTATATTGAATACCTCCAAAATCATAGGCACCACCAAAACAAATGGAATCCGTTAATGAAGACGTCAATTCCTGTAAGACAGTCAAGTCTAAAATGACCGTTGAATCACACCCATTCACATCCGTAAAAACTTCCTGATACACACCGGATACAGCATAGTCCGTTGACCCTAAATTATACGTGTTTCCTTGACATATGATCTCATTTAAATTTGTTTCTTGAATAGGATTTACTGTAACTTGAACGGTGTCCTGAACTGGGCATGAATTCGGATTTGACGATAATATAGTTGTCACGATGTATTCTTCTATAATGGGGTCAGGGCTAGAATTAATAAGTGTAATAGAAGGATCCGACAAAGTACTGTCATTCATGTTGACTTCCGTATTCCAAGAATACAAAAACTCCGAGTTGTTGGCTGTGCCTACTTGAAAAGTCTCACCACTGCAAATTGATACATCAGGACCTGCATCTGCCGAAGCAATATCTGCATAAATAGTAACATCTCTTACACTGTGCTTATCCGTAGACCCACCTGTGCTTGCTGTAAAACCCATGTATCCCG
>DAIPZI010000056.1:0-8491 GCA_036782275.1 Crocinitomicaceae bacterium | reverse complement strand
CTTGTTGGGTTTGTTGTTCACGGTGTTGTTACCCACACCAGTGTTGACCTTATTGGGTTTGTTGTTCACGGTGTTGTTACCCACACCAGTGTTGACCTTATTGTTTTTGTTATTCACAGGCTTATTGGGCTTGTTATTCACAGGCTTATTGGGCTTGTTATTCACAGGCTTATTGGGCTTGTTGGGTTTCTTGGTGTTGGGACCCACAGGAGCTACAGGTTCGCCGAAACCATTTGGTTTCTTGAGAGGTCCTTGCCCACCCGGGAAAGGAACTATAGAACCTTCATTCTTATAGTATCCCGTACCCTTATTACCAGTCTTAAATACATAACCATTCTTCTTACCGTTGAATGTATTCGCTTTGATGTAGTTGGTATTGTTGGTTTTCGAACCACCAAATAATCCACCGAACATAGACGTCTTACCCTTATTTCCATTAGCAAAATCGGGTCTATTCATGGTGGCGAAAAGACTCTTTTTGGGAAAAGATACTTGAGAATTTGGAACGTTGTTCTTCTTGCTATTGTTAAACGTCGAATTCACATTTCTGTTTCTTTCCGTATTATTAAACGCCGAGTTGGTATTGAAATTTCGGTTTCTGTTTCCTCCACCAATGTTGTTCAAATTCGAGTTTCTGTTTCCTCCACTAATGTTGTTCAAATTCAGGTTATTCGCTGCTGCGTTGTTCGCTGCTGCGTTGTTCAACCCAAGATTGTTCACTGCTGCATTGTTCAAATTCAGATTGTTCGCTGCTGTGTTGTTCACTGCTGCGTTGTTAGTCTTACTTATCATCATACGCTTCTTAGAAATCTTAATAGGTTCGTGAACATTCATGTACCTTAAGCGCTTGCCGATAGCATCAAAAATTTGATTTTTGGTCATTTGTTCCGTCTGCTTTAAACCCACCTTTCGTGCAATTCTTTTAAGATCGGTACGTTTTGAAGTTGAACCAAATAATACATCGAAATCACCTGGGGTCAATGGTGATTTCCTATCAATTAAATAACCCGTCCTTGAGTTGAATATGAGAGGGGGTAGGGGTAATTTACCTCCCTGGATATCGTCATACACTTGACATATCTGTTCTCTTGTCAGTTTAATAGAGTGCCCAGTATTCATCTTAATGAGTTTTCTGAGATCGGCTATTTCCGCATCTGGATCACACGTGTCCATCGTATATATTAAACTGACAAAAAAGTTTGTCCTATATTTTGTTAATTATTCTTTTGATAAAAGTTGATTTATGAGATTTTTCTTTTCCTTCGCTGGTATCATCTGTTTGACTATAGTATTTTTAATGTCAGTTTTCAATTCATTTATATCAACTCGTTTTGTTTTAAGTCTTTTGTTGAAAGTATTCCTCATTTCTTTTTTAACTGGAAGTTTTGGAATTAAAATGGTCATTCGTTTTTTAGTTTTTGCAAACTGTTTATCTTTAGCACTAGAAATGGTTGTAATTTGTTGAATAGTTTTTTTACCGTTTATATAATTTTCAAGATATTCATCGATTCGTTTTTGGGGTACATTGACGAGACTGTACAGATGTTTTTCAAGGCGAGGTTTTTTAGTTTCTCGTTCCTTCTTATTTTGGTTAGCTTTAAAAGCCTTTGCGGACTTGACCATTTTAATTTGCTGCTCACGTTTCCTGGCGTTCATAACCCTATTGTTTTTACGAGCTTTAGCTTCTCTCATTTCAGTCACAATTATGTTTGTCTTTTTGGATTCGACTATGTACTTGGCCTTCTTTTTCAACGCTGTGATATTTTTGGTATTATTACCGATATTACCTTCAAGTCTGTCTTTTTGTTCTTTCGTCAAGTTGAGAGTGTTAAGATAGACACGCAATTCAGTTTTGAGTCGTCCACGTGTAGATTGTTTGTTCTTCAAAGCACGTTCTGCAACCTGTACTTTTCGCTTGAGTGCATCAATATTTGTTGTGGATGTAACACTGTTTATAAATGTTCTCTTCATACCAGCGGTGATTTTTACATCATTCACAAAGTTTCTGATGGTGGAACGTTTTTTCTCGAGTGCTTCAGCATTTATTTCGGTTTTTATCCTTTCAGCTTGCTTTCTCAGTGATTGTGCCTTATTCAGGGTTAGATTGTTATTAATTTTTTGTAAAATAGGTGTATTTTTGTTACCGAGTTGTAAAGAAACTATATATTCCCTAGTTTCTTTCTGAAGATTTTCTTGACTTCTCGCCTTGGTATCAATTTGTTTTGCTCTTGTTATGAGAGTATTAACACGATTGGGATTGTTCCTGAAAGCTTTAAGAAGATTAGTCTTGACAGTGTTTGTTAATATGAGTGACTTCATAGTTTCCACTAATTTTTCACGGTTTCTTTGCTTTTTGAGATCTGTTGCGTTCAATTGGGATATAGTTAAGGTCTTATTCTTTGTTCCATCAAATGTGGTTAAAATCTTTTTGGTATTTGTTTCAGAAAGTTGTAACGTATTCATATGTTTGACCAATTGACTGCGTTCGTTCGCCCTTTTTTCATCATTTCTCTTCTTCTTGATGTTTCGAGCCTTTGTTTCAAATAGTATGACACTACCGGGTGTGGTATTGAAATTTTTAAGTATGGCAGTTTTATCCGTGTTACTTAAGTTAAGTGGTTGAAGTATCTTTTCAATCTTATTCCTATCAGATGCGATTTTATCTTTTATTCGTCTGTTTTTTAATTGTGTAGCCTTAGTCTTCATGGCATTCAGAGTTTTGACTTCATCAAAGTCTTTTAGAATAGATTTTCTATCTTCGACGTTCATGTTAAGTTCTTTATCCAAAAATGTATACAGACTCGCCCTCTCAGTCTTATATTTTTCATCTGCTCGTTTATTTTTTAATTCGGTAACACGTTTTAACATCTTATTGATGGGTATATTTTGACTCGTAAACTTTTGTAAAATCATATTTTGATTTTCAGTAGTCATAGGTTTTATAGCTTCTTGTAGTTTCATCATGTCCATACTTTTCTTTCTGGTAATGGCGTCGACGAGTCTATTCCTAACCTGTTCGGCTTGATTTACAGTTGTAATTTTTCCGAGGTTAAGATTGAACTTCAACTGACTCTTGAGAGTTATGTTTGAAATTTCCTTCCTTATAATATCGACATATCCACGTGTGACGTTCTTATCCATCCGTTTAACGTCATCTATATTTTTGATGTTTTTGATTCGTTTATTTCGTACTTCATCCATGGGTAAGGCCTTTGTGCGGTTGAGTAATCTCACTCTTTCATCGTTGAGTAATTTTATAGATTCCGCTTTAGATTGATACTGTTGAACATCATTTGGGAATTTATTGTAGTTATCGATAAGTTTTTTTACTCGTTCATTACTCGCGTTGAGACCAAGATTTACTATGTATCGTCTAAATTGAATTTTTTGATTCTTTTTTAGTCTATTGTTAGCCTGTTTCATTTGTTCTTCAGCGTTATTGAGTCGTTGTATGTTTAGTTTATTGGTTGTATTTTTCTGTTCTAGGGTGGCTTTATTAGAAGCTTCCTTATTGAGTTTAGCTTTTATCTTAATATTTTTATGTGCGTTCCTCGTATTACGAATATTCGCAATGACACTTTTCATAACATTTAAATTACCCGCACCTGCGTTGAAATTTTTCATTACCTTTAGTTTGTTAACCCTACTCAGACCCTGTGTATTGATGTAATTTTCCAATTCTTTTCTTTGGGTAGCTCTTGGGTTGTTAATTGTCTTTATATGGGAATTTGTAGCGGATTTTATGAGAGGTTCAAAATTTACAAAATAGGCATCGAGTGCGAGTGCTATTCTGTCACGGTTTTCCTGTTTTAAGGTTAGTCTACTCACATAACCGGCAAAATTTTCGTCGTTCCGAATTCCCTTTTCAGCTTTACGTATATTTGCAATCCCTTTCGCCTCGGTTAATAATATTGGAGATTCTATGTATGTTTTTATATACTTATTGATAATGTAATCTATATTAGATTGATTTAATTCTAATTTTTTCAAATTAGTCACTAATTGGGGTAAATTTTTATTTCTATATTCTCGATACAGTTTCATATAATACTTGTTTGCGTCTTTCTTGATAACATTCACAGGTTTGTTATACGTCGTGTATTGGTTAGTAAAATACTGGTGATCCTTTGGTTCAATTCCCAACTCCGTGATATACTCCATTATTTCATTTATATCTAATTGATGACCAATCATCTTTTGTTCTTCCATCATAGCGTTTCGTTCGAGCTTCTTTTTCTCAATCACGAGAGCCTTCTCCTTTTGATATGTAGCTTCTTGGTTTTTAGTGATTTGTTCCTGTTCCCTTATCATATTCTCTCGACGACGTCTATTTTCTTTTTCTTTTTCCTTTTTCTCGATTACTTTCATATTCTTAATTTGTGTGTTTATCACAGTTTTCATTCTTTTTGTTAAATTTTTAACATCTCCGGGTGTGTTTATTGTATTTATCTGTGCGAGTAATACCTGATTTGTACCAGTAGATTCCGCTATCTTACGAAGTTTATCTTTTGTGCGTTTTTTTATTACTACTTTGGCGTTATTGAGTTTATTTAAGTCGTTTATGGCTGATAGGTTATTCAAAATGTCTATATTAGCTTGTAATGCAAAATTAGATAGTATCTTTTTATTATTTTGGAGTTTCTTTTTGTACGCATCGGAAAGTTTTTCGTTTGTGACGTTAATATTATTTTTGTTTTTTACTCCTGTAATATTTAATTCGTACGATATTCGTTTAGCTTTCTTAACGAGTTCATTCTTTTTTACTCGGGTATTAGCTTGATTTTTGACTATATCGTTGATTTCCTTCTTTAAATTACTGAGAGGCACGTTCGTAGTCTTGAAACGGGTGATAAAATCAGCTTTATCAAGATTCAAATTTTTAATGTATGCGAGTAACTCATTGAGCTCTTTACTTCGTTTTGTATTTTTTAAATTTTTCTCCGCCATGACCACATCTTGACGGAGTTTGGGTATGTTAACATCATCTAAGCGCATACGATTGATAAACACACGTCGTTTACTATCTGAGATAGCACTCTTTCTTACAAAATCGATGAAATTTTCTTTATTTCTCTCCAATATATCAGCAGCTTCCCGTTTTTTAGACTGTGTTTTCTGACTCCCCATTTCCTCAATTCGTTTTTTCAAAGGAATTAAACGATTTGAAAATCTGAGATTACTTATAGCTCTAGAAAAGTCACCAGATACATTTTTCTCATTAGAGAGTTTGGATAAAGCGATTTTACTCGCTTGTACGATGTCAAGTTTAACCACATTCAAAGACTGAACAGTGGTCGCACCTGAAATCATTCCCGCGAATGAATCGTAAATTCCCATTTCCCTCGCCAATTTTACAAGTTTATCCTTCTCATTCGAAAGTTCTGTGAGTCGTTTTTTCTCACCAGCCTTTTCTATCACATCCTTGAGTGCGTCAGCCTTATCGTTCGTATTCACAGCCTTGATGCGTTTCACAAAGGTGTTAATCACCCCCAACTTTGTAGCGAGTTCCGTTAGTTCTGCACGTTTTCCAGCTATACCCTTTAAGACTTTGACCGTCTTCATTTTTTTCGCCTCTTCGATAAGGTTCTTAACTCCAGATTTACCAGTCTTAAATTTCTGCAGTATTTTCAATTGATTTGACTGGCTAATACCGAGATCTTTGATGGATTCCCGAAGTATCTTTCTCTGTTTAGAGATGCGTTCAGAAGTTTTCTTCTTCTCAAGCTTTTTAGCATTCTCGATGAGAGTTCTGATCGTGTTTTTTCCCTCGTTAAACTTTTTAAGAATTTCAGTCTTGTTAGACTGATTTATCTGTATCTTCCCCAAATTATTCGAGAGTTTGGTCCTTCTCTTACCCAAATCCTTCTTTTTACGAAGTTCAACTATTTTTTTAGCCCTATTGTGTAAATCATCCAAATTTGATTTATCGTCTACTATGTTCAATAGATTATACAGATCATTCTCGTTTAACGGTAAATTCACTATCCGTCGTTCAAGTTCTCGACGCTTTTTATAGATTTCTTGGTTACGTCTATTTTTATGTACAGCTAACGCTTCCCTATAAAGGGTCTGAGGATCAACTCTACCCTGTGTTACCCTCTGTTGGTAAGACTGAATTTCTGACTTACTAAGAAACGGTAGTCCTGCCAGTCTTACTTTGAATGTATTCACATCCATTTATATTAAGCTGACAAAAAAGTAAAACCTCTATTAAATAATCTAATTTTTTCTTCATAACTCATACTAAAATCAAACACGTTTGTATCACCGACATTGATTTCGACAAGTTCTATAGGTGTATCGTACTGAACACGATTCGATAACGCTGATCGAACGAGTGTTTCTACAAATTCCTTTGGTGTTTGTATATCCTCTTGATATACACGGTTCATCTTAATTTTTATACACGTGATTTCGTGTGCCTTTTTATCAAAAAATGGTGTTAATGGGTATTCTTCCTTCATACCACCATCTACATAAGTTTCGTTATTATATTTACCACATGCAAATATGAAAGGTACTGCCATACTCATACATACTGCATCTATAACCTTCATATCCGGATGTGTATCCCTGGAAAAGTATACAGTCTCAGATGTATTCATACAAAACGCCGCTATATAGATTTTCATATCTAATTCTTCAAATGTTGGGTCTGAACCACAAATTTCTACAAATTTTTTACGTATAGGTGTCATATCAACAAAACCAAATTTGTTAAAAAATGACCCTATACGTATTTTAACAAAGTTGGGGATATTTATCGAAAGAGAAGTTTCAAGAATTTCATCAACTGACATCCCCAACGCTAAGAATAACCCCAATATTGCACCAGCAGATGACCCTGAAATTTCCTGGACATGTGCAAGTTCGGTCTCTCTAGCCTTTAGAGCACCTATTAGAGAATATATACCCATAGAAGCTGGACCTAATACCAAGTATTTCATCTTCCTACTTAATAGAACTGAGGAAATTGGCGCCTCAAAAGCGCGAATACTACCGCGAATACGATCGAATGAATGAGAGCCGCGTTGAGACTGGTCTGACCAGATCGAAGAATCCCACCGGAACCGGGAGGAAGGGTAAGAAGAAGACCAGGGCTGAGCGCGAGGAAGAGCGCAGTGCTCACGATGAGATCGTTCCTGGTGAGAACGAGACCCATAGCCTTGGCGATGAGACTGTATACCAGGAAGAAGACCAGAGCGTGGAAAAAAATAGCCATCTGACTTGTTTTTCGGTTCATGAGAGAAACTTTTGAGCCGTTGGTGGTCAGAAGAACACCGGGACTCAGCGCTAAAAAAAGAGCCGCGGGAATAGCGACTTTTTGGGCGGTAAGGTTGTGAGGAAGCATTTAATATATACGCATATAATTTTTGGTAAAGTCAACAAAATCGTTGAATGTTGCACCACGCATCATTTCTTCATAAACACCGTTTTCATTAATTGAGCGCCTGAGATTTTTCCAAATATGAGCAAGTCGTTCCTCGTACCACATCGTCTGTTCCTGATATTCCCATGTGATTCGTGGGAATGCAGAGTCGTGTTCTTTGTAACAAAATTCGACAAAATCACAAAATTCGCCTGTGTGTTCGATTTTGGCATCATACATGAGAGTTCTGATAACGTTCCACATGTGCCATAATTCATCTGAGTATTCGATTTCCCAGTCTTCAATACTCAGAGGAGTGTCTTCAATATTTTCATCGTCATCGCTTACGTCGGGATCAAACCCAGTAGCAGCTTCGTATACGTATTGGCTCCAAACCATGTTTATTACTTATTTTCATTAGCAGGCTTCTCTTTTATACCGGTTAATGAAAGAGATGTTGTTTCTCGGGTCTTTAAGTTATCTGTGATAGAATTGAATGCTCCCTCAACCTTGGCTTCATCCCCCCCAAAAAACTTGAGAAGACCCTCCTTAATTGCATCTTTATTGATACCAGATTTTCGTACAGATTTACGAATACTAATTTTACCTTTCCTGAGGTTAATGGTATCAATACCCTGGGTAACCATATGCTTCTTAACCGTCTCCTTGAGACGTTTTTCCTCCTGGTTTAAGACTTTGATATCAGATTTCGCATCAGAAAGTTGTTTTGTAAGGTCTACGAGCTTAGAAACGCTCGCAGAAAGTTCGTTAGAAACGTCACTCATTGTTATTTATTCACGTATCTAATCTTTAAGCGCACAAACCGCGCTGCATCATATCGGGTACGATAGTGGAGTTGTTCCAGACATAGGGGTCCTTGGGGTTGGGGGGATCCTTGCGAATCTGCTGGTTGGCATTGCGGAGAGCACCACCGACGGTCTCGGGGAAGCCTACCTGCTGACGAGGCTCAAGGAAGTTCTGCCCCTTAAGGATGTCTTCTGGGGCGAACTGACCAAAATCCTCATCCGAGGCAACCTCGCGGGGGAGAAGAGAGGACGCGAGACCGGTACCCTTGTCCATACCACAACCGTTGGCTGGGGCTGGGGCTACGGAGGGGCCGGT
>DAIPZI010000055.1:0-8529 GCA_036782275.1 Crocinitomicaceae bacterium | reverse complement strand
AATTTATTTTCTATTGATCAAGTGGTAAATATAGAGCTTGATTTTCCTCAGAGTGATTTTTGGTCTCAGCTTGAGGATAATTTTGACAATATGGATGTAAATGGATCCGTTTATATCCCGGCAAATTTAACGCTAACAGATGCAACAGGGACGTATACTTTTGATAGTGTAGGAGTTCGTTTAAAAGGGAATTCGAGCTATGGCCATCCAGGAGATAAAAAATCTTTTAAGATTGATTTCAACAAGTTTATTTCAGGTCAGAATTATGATGGAATTAAAAAGTTAAATTTTAGTAATGGATTTAAAGATCCTACTTTTTTGAGGGAAAAATTATTCTTTGACGTTTGTAAAATACATGGGGTACCCGCTCCTAGAACCAATTTTACAACAGTAACTTATAATGGTGAACCATGGGGGTTTTACACGTTAGTTGAACAATTAGATGATCAATTTTTAGATTGGAGAATGCTTGATGATGGAGGAAATCTATTTAAGGCGGGTTCTAATTTTTCAGGAGGAGATGGCGAGGCCAGCTTGGAATATTTAGGCAATGCACAAAGTGCTTATGAATCGTCTTATGAGCTCAAGTCCAATGAAACTGCTAATGACTGGTCAGATCTAATATCGTTCATTGACTTTATAAACAATACTAGTGATTTTGATTTTGAAACAAATCTTGGTGCACATATCGATCTTGGTCCATTTTTGAGTTCTGCAGCTTTGGATAATCTATTTGGCAATCTGGACAGCTATACACAATCGGCAAGAAACTACTATTTATATCACAATTTGGGAATGGACAAATGGCAATGGATTAAGTGGGACGGCAATGAGGCATTCGGAAGCTATGGTTTTATGGGGCCATTAAATCCATCAAATTTAGATATCTATTATTATGCTTCAAGTCGACCATTACTGGAAAGGGTTTTCGCAAGTCAGGCATTGAAGTCTCAGTACACTTCTGAAGTGTGCCTTTTGATAAGTACTATTTTTAATCCGGATTATTTAAACCCAATGATCGATGACTTAAAAGAACTTATTAAAAATGATGTATATGCGGACAACAACAAAATGTTCTCTAATGCTGATTTTGATACCAATATTGAAACTGATTTATCTGGAGGTGGCGGTGGGCCAGGGCCTGGTGGTTCTATTGAAGGATTGAAATCTTTTATTCAGGAACGATACAATTACCTTACAACAGCTGTGGATTGCGAGCCCTATGCAGGTATTGAGTCAGTGTCTTTACAAGAATTATCTATATACCCCAACCCAGGCACTTCTTTACTTTCCATTAAAGGAATCCAATCTTATCCGTGTCCTTATGTATTAAAAGGATTAGATGGTGGTGTTATTGAATCTAAAATATTGTTTGGATCAGAACAATTTATTGATGTTTCAGAATTGGAAAGCAACCTATATTTTCTCGATGTCGATGGTCATGTTCTGAAGCTAATCAAGCCATAAGCTATAGCAATACTATACGGACTCATGTTTGAATGGCGTTCATTATAAAATAACTCCAAATTGAGGCAACCTTCAGTACTTTGATGTTGTTATATATATGCTAACCAAAACTATGATCATGTTATTCGATACAAAAGTATCTGTAAGCCCATTTCCTGTGGTCGCGCTTAGATTGAATAAAAGACGTGTATTTCATGATTTTTTTATTGGGAAAACCAAGCATTTAATTGCTCAACCTAAACTTCATATTTCTAAAACCAAATCAAACAACTATGAAAGGCTTACTATTCTTTTTATTCTTTCTTGTTTTCTGTTCAATACATGGCCAGAAAAACCTTGAAATCATTCAACACTATCTGTCTAATCAAATCGATAATGAATCGATTCGAAAACAAAATTTTAAGGATTTACTGATCACAGATGAAAGCTATTCAAGTCAGGTTGAAGCTGATCATATATATGTGAATCAAACATTTGAGGGTATTGAGATTTTAAATTCTGGAGGTGTTTTTGTCATTAAAAATAACAAAGTCGTTTATTCCAAGGTGCAGCTCATTACCGATCTTCAAAATAAGATCAAGACAAGTCAATTTACTATTTCTGCAAAAGACGCCATAGACTTTGCTTTAAGGCAGGTAGGTGTTTCGAGCAGCTCAAATCATAAGATTATTGAACAGAAAGGAAACTTATTTCTTTTTGACAAAGGAGATGCTTCTTTAGAAAACATTCCGGTTGAGTTGGTTTTTGTTCCAACAAATTCCGAGACATTTCCAATTCACCTCGCATGGGAATTGAGTATTTATGAAAAATCTCAAAAACACTGGTGGAGTATTCAAGTAGATGCCCTTAATGGAGAAGTTTTAACCTTGAATGATTGGGTTGTCGAATGTACATTTGATGATGCCGATCACAAAAATCATCATCACCAATCCGATTTGAAGCGCCAATTAAATAGTGCGTCTGTATTGCCTCCACCAACCGACGCTTATAATGTTTTTGCCATACCACTGGAAAGTCCGAATCATGGTAATAGAAGTATTATTTCCGGTACGGACAATCTTTCGGCTTCACCTTTTGGATGGCATGATATTGACGGAAATGCAGGAGCGGATTACACCATAACAAGAGGAAATAACGTGTATGCTTATGAAGATCAGGACGATAATAATGATCCAGGATATTCTCCTGACGGAGGAGCTTTATTAGATTTCGATTTCCCTTTAGATTTAAATAATGCACCCAATACCAACTTAGACCCGGTCATTACTAATTTGTTTTACATGAATAATATCATGCATGATATTTGGTATCAGTATGGTTTTGACGAGGCGAGTGGTAATTTTCAAGAGAACAATTACGGTAATGGAGGTAATGCCTCTGATTATGTGAATGCAGAAGCACAAGATGGAGGAGGCACAAATAATGCGAATTTTGCCACACCTGGCGACGGAGCAAACCCAAGAATGCAAATGTATTTATGGTCAGCACCTACAGCGGATAATAATCTTTTGGAAATAAATAGTCCTTCCGCTTTGGCTGGCGCTTACCAGGCAGTTCAGGCTGGTTTTGGACCCTCTGTGCCGACCACTCCAATAACTGCTGATTTTGCATTGGTAGATGATGATTCTGGTGATAATGAAGATGCCTGTGAGGCACTTACTAACGCGGCGACATTGAACGGAAAAATTGCGGTCATCAGAAGAGGTTCATGTACATTTATTAGTAAAGTTGAGGCCGCAGAAGCTGCCGGTGCACTTGCCGTAATTATGGTAAATAATGTAGCTGGCGCTCCCATAACGATGGGGGGGGCAGATCCGGGTATCGGAATTCCGTCTGTTATGGTGTCTCAAGCTGACGGTGAATCACTTATTGACGCTTTGCTCGCTACGACAACTATAAACGGAACGCTTCAGAGCTCCGGGAATCTTGTTCAATTGGACGGAGATTTTGATAATGGAATCATTGCACACGAATATGGACATGGTATTTCTACAAGACTAACCGGTGGTGCGAGTAATTCAAATTGTCTAAGTAATGATGAACAGATGGGAGAAGGATGGTCAGATTGGTTTGGACTTATGCTTACCATTGAACCAGGAGATATTGGAACTGATGTAAGAGGAATAGGGACCTATGCCATTGGTGAGCCAACAAATGGTAATGGCATTAGACCTGCACCATATTCTACAGATTTAACCATCAATAATTACACTTATAATGCTTCAAATAATACAGCAGCAATTAGTCAACCGCATGGTGTAGGTTTTGTTTGGTGTACCATGTTGTGGGATTTAAGCTGGGCATTGATTGATGAATACGGTTATGATACTGACCTTTACAATGGAACAGGAGGAAATAACATCGCTATGGCATTGGTTATAGAAGGATTGAAACTTCAACCATGTAATCCGGGATTTGTGGATGGTAGAGACGCTATTTTACAAGCGGATCAAATGTTGTACGGAGGAGCGAATGAATGTTTGATTTGGCAAGTTTTTGCAGCACGAGGATTAGGATATAGTGCAGACCAGGGGTCAAGCAATAGCCGCTCGGATCAAACTGAAGCTTTTGATCTTCCAATTGCTTGTCAAGCACCGACAGTTGCCCCAGCGGCCTCTTTTTCGTACAATACAGATTGTTCTGGAGAAGTGGCTTTCGCCGATCTTTCAACAAATAATCCAGACTCCTGGAGCTGGAATTTTGGAGATGGCAATACGAGTTCACTAGAAAACCCAACTCATGTTTATTTGAGTAGTGGCACCTACACTGTTGAACTGATTTCAACCAATGTTGTTGGTTCAGGTTCAAATTCAATCACAGTTACAATTTCTCTGCCAGATGCACCTCTTGTTTCTGACGCCACCATATGTCAGAATGAAACAGTTACCTTCTCAGGTAGCGGAAATGGTGTTTTGAATTGGTACGACGCTTCGGGAACAACTCTTCTCGAAACGGGAAATACATTTCTAACACCAAGTCTATCCAATACGACAAACTATCTAGTTCAGAATGTTATTGAACAAGCACCACAATTTGTTGGTCCGGAAAATGGATCAGTAGGAACGGGTGGTTTTCACGATCAAACCACAGTTTTTGCATTAAATTTTGATGCCTCAACAGCTTTTAGTCTAGTTTCAGTATGGATCAATGCGAATACCACCGGGAATAGAACAATAAATTTATATGATGATGTCGATGGAGTCGGCAATGTCATTGATCAAATAACGGTAAACATTACGAACGCGGGGCCCCAAAGAATAACTTTAAATCTCGATGTTCCGGCAGCAGGAAGTTACAGTCTTGGAGGTGTTTCAATGGATATGTTCAGAAACAATGGAGGTGTAAATTACCCCTATTCTATTGTGAATGTTGTGAGTATTGTTAGCTCTTCTGTAGGGACGGGCTATTACTACTATTTTTATGATTGGGAAATTCAAACCAGCCCATGCCTAAGTCCTTTTACGAATGCAATTGCAACAGTCAATCCGATTACGGAGAGTACTGATACCCAAGTATCATGCGGTTCTTTTACTTGGATTGATGGCAATACCTATTCCTCTACTAATGGAAATGCAACGTATATTTTACAAAGTTCTACTGGTTGCGACAGTATCGTCACACTAGATTTGACGGTAAACAATCCGTCATTTAGTACGGATGAGCAAACGGCATGTGATTCATATACATGGATTGATGGCACCACCTACACTACGAGTAACAATACAGCCACCTACACGCTTCAAAATACGCAGGGATGTGATAGCACGATTACCTTAAATCTGAATCTAAGCAATTCAAGCCTTTATACTGATGTGCAAAATTCATGTGGGCCTTACACATGGATTGATGGAAACACGTACACGTCAAGTAATAATACGGCAACGTACACCATTCAGAATACTCAAGGGTGTGACAGTACAATTACTCTGAACTTAAGTGTTGGTAACCCGAGTTCAGGGATTGACGTCCAGGCGGCATGTAATACCTATACTTGGATTGACGGAACGACATATACATCCAGTAATAATACAGCCACATATAATATTGTTGGTGGGGGAGCCAATGGTTGTGATTCCTTAGTTAGCCTTGATCTTACCATTAATAATACAATCACTGGAACAGATGTCCAGTTCGCTTGTGGTTCCTACACATGGATTGATGGTAATACCTATACAGCGAGTAATAATAATGCGACCTACACCCTGGTAGCATCTCAAGGTTGTGATAGTGTTGTGACGCTTAACCTGAGTATTTATACTCCTGATTTTGTTACTGACATTCAAACAGCGTGTGATGAATTTACGTGGATTGATGGAAACACATACACTTCTAGCAACAATACTGCATCATACGTCCTACAAAACACAAATGGATGTGATAGTACGATTTCTTTAGACCTTACGATTAACAATGTAAACAGTACCATTCTTCAATTGGGTCCGGGAACAGCCCAGGCGGAAGCAGTAAATGCCACTAGCTATGTATGGCTGGATTGTGCAGACGGATTTGCGCAATTCCCCGGAGAAAACGACCAAACGTTTGAGTGTCAAGGAACGTGTTATTATGAAGTCGCTGTAGTGGTTTCTGAAAATGGTTGTTCCGACACAAGTGAATGTCTGATTTTAAATGTTTTAGAATTAGATGAGTCAATAAATGATCAAAAAATTTCATTGTATCCAAATCCTACGAGTGACGTCATTCATTTTAGTGGACTGAATACCCTTGAGAGCATTGAAAAAATTGAACTGACTGATTACAATGGAAGATTGATAAAATCTATTTTTGAGGTTTCAAATACGCTAGATGTTCGATTCCTTTCTGATGGGATTTACTTTTTGAATATTATTCATAACAACGGAAAGGAAATTTTAAAAATAACCATTCAGTAATTGGTTCAAAGGAAAATCCTTTACCTACCGAAGTTTTAAATTTAGGCTTCTTTGGTTTTCAAATTAAAAGCAATCACTCGGTCGATTTCTTCAACTACCTGAAGCGCATTTTTATTTTTGAATTGGAGTGAGGGCTTGGTTTTAATTACGTTGTCATAAGGACCGTCAGTGCTTATTAAAATATGATTCTTTCTAAGCTCGTTTTTAATATACTGGGCTAGACTTGTATTTGGCTTTCCGAGCTTATCAATAAGCTCAATTCCCAAAAATAAACCCGAACCTCTTACGTCACCAATACACGAATGTTTACTCTGCAATTCTTTGAATAACGATTTATAATATTGACCACATTTTAGGGCATTTTCTTGTAATTTTTCTTCTTCGATAACTTCCAATACCGCTTTACCGATGGCACAGGAAACTGGATTTCCGCCAAATGAGCTAAAAAACTCTACACCTTGCTCGAATGAGTTTGATATTGACTCAGTAGTGATTACAGCACCCATCGGATGTCCATTCCCCATTGGCTTTCCAATAACAACCATATCTGGCTGAACTTGATGCTGTTCAAAACCCCAAAAAACATCTCCAAGTCGGCCAAAACCAGTTTGTACTTCATCACTGATACATATTCCACCTTGGGAACGAATGGCATCATAAACTTTAGCTAAATATCCAGCTGCTAGTGGAATTTGACCGCCGCATCCAACTATTGGTTCACAAATAAAGGCAGCGATTCCCTCTTCTGTTTTATGAATTTGATCAATAGCGTCTTTTGCATAGTGCTTTCCGCATTCAGAACCTGAGTACTTTCCATTGTAGGCATTGGGGATTGCTGTTTTCACAATATGTGATTTTTGACCTTGTCCTTTGGGATGATTGAATTTATAATCGCTAATATCAATTCCTATTTGGGTATGTCCATGATATCCGTGTTCCATCACCATTATCTTTTCATTTCCAGCATGAATTTTTGCCATTCGAATGGCGAGGTCATTGGCCTCAGAACCCGAGTTTACAAAGAAAACTTTATTGAGATGTGGAGGGAACTTAGAGAGTAATTTCTCTGTGTATTCGGGTAGTATATCGTAAAGGTATCGTGTATTGGTATTGAGCTGGGCCATTTGTTTTTGGCCAGCCTCAACAACATGTGGGTGTGAATGACCAACATGGGGGATGTTATTATAGGCATCCAGATAAGCGTTACCATAAACGTCATACATGTATTGAAAAGCAGATTTATCCATTGCGATGGGTTGGTCATAGCTCACGGAAAGTATTTTGCTCATGTATTTGTGTCGCCGCTTTAATTTTTGGAGTACAGGCATAGGTTTATGATCGTTAAAACTTAGCTCTTTTAATATTTCATTTTCAAAAGAAATGGGATTTATTTCAATAAGCTTATAAAGCATTTTCCAAGCATTATTTTCACTTACCGAGGCGTAGGTGTTATTGGGATCCTGCTTTTTTGCATGTGCCGAGTGACATACACTGATGCAAAGTTTCGAGGCAATTAAATAATAGAGAATCGAAATTTCTCTTTCTTGAAGGGGGACGATTTTATGATAAGCATGTATTAAGGGGAGAGTGAATTCAAATATATTTTCTTTGTCATAGCTCATGTAAGTAATTGCAGTAGCAATTTCATTGATTAAAGGAGAATAAACCATATCCCCAAAATCAATTAATGCACTTACCTCATTTCCTTTGATTAAAATATTCCATTCGTTTGCATCACTATGGATGAATGACATTCTTAATTCAGGGGCTATAGGAGCTACAATCTGTTCAAATTGCATAAAAAAGTACCGAACCAAATTCTGATTTGAAACATCTGATATCTCTGTTATGTATTTTTTATTTAAAGACAGCTGTTGAATGTCCCACTCACATTTTCGGGCACGTAGCTCGGAGCTATCAAAATCCATTAATGCCGTATCCAGTTTTGCTAAAAAGCTTCCAAGAGAGGACGCTATTTGCTTATTTGAATCTAAATCACCCAGAAAATCACCATTTAAGAAAGACAATAATCTACACGAATTGACCTCTCCATGTATGACAAGATTCTTTGTATAAGATTCATCGAGAAAAGGAATTGGCTTTGGGGTTTTGGAATTGCTTTTCTGTTGTAAATAAAGCAAGGCTTGACTTTCTGCTTCTAATAAAGCAAAAT
>DAIPZI010000054.1:0-8880 GCA_036782275.1 Crocinitomicaceae bacterium | reverse complement strand
AGCAAAGAAAAGCTGCCGAAGCGGCACAGAAAGCAGAACAGCAAAGAAAAGCTGCCGAAGCGGCACAGAAAGCAGAACAGCAAAGAAAAGCTGCTGAAGCTGCAAAAAAAGCCGAACAACAAAAAAAGACACCATCGCCAAAGCCTAAATCAGGCTCTTCGGATAAACCGAAGAACTCTAATACAAAAACTACTCCTGAAAATTCAGGTTCGGGTAAACCAAAAGGAAATACGTCAAATATAAAAGGGAAAGGGCGATAGTCCTTTTTTCCCTTTTGCTATTGAGTTTTCATTTAATCTTAGTATGTTTGCAGACTCAAAATATATTGGACTATGGCAATTATTGGAAAAATTAGAGAAAAGTCAATTCTCCTCGTAATCATTATCGGTTTGGCATTATTAGCGTTTATTCTAACTGACTACAAATCAATGTTTGGTGTGAATGAAGGGGAATATGGAATTGGTCATGTTTTTGGAGAAAAAGTTGATCAAGTACGATTCAATTCATTGGAGGCTAAATATGGTCAAAACACTTGGAATTATTATGTCGATTCATTAATCATGAATAAAGAGTTTGAGGCCTTAGGTTTATCCATTTCAGACAAAGAGTTTAATGCCTACCTCATGGCTGATAAAGGCTTTGGAGTGATCAAAGACCAATCCATTCAAGGTTTATTTAGTGACTCTATTACTGGGAAAGTAACAGAAGAATCCAAAAAAATAGGAAGAATAAAGCTTAAACAACAATTGGACCAGGCCAAAAAAAACAAGAAAGATTGGGCGGGAATCAAAAGCTATTACTCTAATCTTAGAAAACGCGAAAAATACTTCGATATTATTTCACAAGGGATCTACACGACATCAGTAGAGGCTGAAGATGATTACAAAAACTCTGAGGATAAAAAATCTATCCGTTATGTTTTCAAACCAACTAATTCTATTGAAGACTCCGAAATCAAGTATAAAGAGAGTGACCTTGTTCGGTACTATGCAGACCACAAATATGATGCAAAATATCAAAAAGATAAAAGCTACAAAGTAGTACGTTACTTTAATGTCTCAAATGCACCATCTCGTGCAGACAGCCTAGATTTTTTCAGTGAATTTAACGTCATGTCACAAGAATTATCTGTAGCTGAAAATGATACTGCCTATTCAAATTCAAAAAGTGATTTGAAGTTGTCTTTTTTCGACGCCCGTTCAACTCTTGTGCCGGAAAATCACTTTAAAGCTGAGGAACTCTTTACTTACCCGCCCTCTCTTGACTCTGCCTTTCAATCTGCTGATATAGGCCAAATAGTCGGACCCTATGCTTGTGGTGAAAAAATGAAGTCAAAAACCAAAGGACTTAACTATTATGCCCTTTCGAAAGTCATCGGGAAAACGCCAACACGAATTAAAGCAAGACATATATTAGTGAACATCTTGGCTGGCGACGATACTTTAACCAAAAAAAATCAGGCAGAATCGTACTTAAACCAATTATCGAGCGCTTCTGACAGGGACATCACTTTTAATGCATTGAAAAGCAATTCTGCTGATCCAATGGGAGAATATGATAACTTAACTGAATTATTCTTGAATTATCCTGAGCAAAATAGAACGCTTTTTTACGGTAAAGAGATATCACAATTTTGTACCAACTCAGCGGTTGGCTCCGTAAAGCTAATCGAAACTGACAGAGGTTTTCACGTCGTTGAAATTCTTGAGAGAGACAACTACTATTTACCTAAAGTAGCCACTATTTACAAAGAATTCAAGCCATCTGAAGAAACAATGTCTTTGAAAGAAAAAGAATCAAGCACCGTATTAAGTAAGCTTTACAGAAAAATAAGTAAACTATCAACACAAGACCAGATCCAAGCTTATTTTGATACCACAGTAATACAAGGTGGTTATCAACCAAAAGCCGTACAACTGTTTGACAATGCTCCAGAAATACCTTTGAGTGTATTGTCAGAACCAGCCGCCAATAAGTTAATTCAAGCGGCATACAAACCTGGATCAAAAGTAGGGACCCTCGTTGGAAGACCCGTACGAGATAAAGACACTTATGTCATCGGCATGTTATATGTGACAAGAAAAAAAGGCGCGCCTTCTTATGAAGAAATAAAAAATGACATAAAGAAAGATTTCCTTGTTTCTAAAAAGAATGAAATCATAGCAAAAAATTTCGCAGGAAAAACTTTAGAAGAGCTATCCGGTGCTGAAAATGTAAAACCAGCAGAGGTCTCATTTAAAAACATGAGCAGTATCGATGCAGAAGTTATTGGATCTTTATTTTCATCAAATGGTCCTAAAGAAAACGAAACTACTAAACCCCTTAAAGGCGCTACTGGAGTTTATGTTATAGCTGTTGACAAAGTTGTCAAGGCGCCTGTTTTAAATAGCTTCAAAGTAAAAAAAGAAGAGATTAATAGGACTTCAATAATGCAACTCGTTCGAAACCCGATGACTTATAATCAAAACAGAAAACCTTCTGAAGAAAATTATATTATCAACGGTCTCTACGAAAAAGCAAATGTGATTGATAACAGAAAGCTTTTGAATTTAGGTATTAGAAATTAAACTAATCCCTTGTAATAAAAACACTCGGGAAACCTACTTTATAAGTACTCCATCTTTCATCCGTTCTATAGTAATCAGTGGAAATGATTTGTGCGTTTGACTTTAGGGCTGATTCCCACATCGAATAATTGTTATCTCTTGACTGAACGGTTCCAGCATCGCTTCTTGTGCGGATCATGAACTTAGCTGATTGTTCACTCATTCTCCTTTCGTTTCCTTGGGAATGATTTCGTAATAAAAATGCTGTGTTTGCATCATTTGGTTCACCATAATAAAACATCAAAGGTTGATTAAACGATCGATACAAGTGTTGATTATTCCCTTCTAGAATAAAAATAACCTTTCCCCTACATTCAGATAAAAAAGGCCAACCAATATCCTGAACACGATCACTAATACTTGCGTATCCAGACTTAAAATCAGAGGGTTTATAAATATCATTAGGAGAAAATACAGTTGAGATTTCAGATTCTAATTTTTGATATGCAATCGTATCAAAAGGAATGCATTTTTTGAAACCCAAATTCCTTAACGTTTTTGATTCATCTGCAGGATGAGAACCTTTGGCCTCAATATTGATAAATATGGGAATATGATTTGTGTGTTTTTGACTCCAATCTTTAATCGCTTGTAAACCATCAATGAGGGTGAGATAATTTGTCTCAAAATCGACATCTGAAATATGCAGTAATTTAAATCCCGGTTTTTTCATTGATCGGTTTTTTACCCTTTGCTTCTGACCAAAAATGAACAAATTGACTCTTCTTCTTCGATAATGACCTCCTTTAGGGTCATAATTAACATCTAGCTCAACACCTCGAATACCATAATCAGTAAATTGTTCTTCGAACGTTAGGTGTCCATAATCAATAAACTTTGGATTGTTTTGCTCTCCAAGCTTGTCTTGAAACTTACTTAAAAACTTCAATACTTTTGGATGTGGTTTTTTCTTGTAGCTGTTGTGAGAAGCAACAATCCTTATGTCATTCAATCGTATTGAATCCATTCCTATCTGTCCATTAACAGAAGAAATCCAAAATAAAACAATGAAGAGTGAAATTCTATTTCTCATTAATGTCCTTTAACTTTTTGAATTAAATAATTTCGAAATCTTGACCTAAGGCATTCATTATTTGAAGCAAACGATCTCTTTTTTAATGATTTCAAATCAAAACTGCCGTTTAAAACCTTACCGTATTGGACTACTTTAAATTCCTTAATTCCTTTACTCTGAATAACTCTATAAAGATTATGGTTACTCCAATAAGTTGGACTTTCCAACATTTCCGAACAAAAAGGGTACACCTTCTTGGTATTTCCTTCATAACCGTATAATGCCAACCCACCTTGAAAGTCATCATTTAAAGAAAAAACATGTTCATTGTTATAATTTGAACTTAGAAAGTACGGTGACTCAATAAAAACATAGGCGTCTCCTAAATCCTGTTGATTTAAAAGATGAGCATATTCTTTCAATTTACCCTCGCGATGGTCCCATGCGCGTATGGCGTTAATCGTTTGCATTTGCATAGAGGCAAACCAAAGAACTGCAAGAACGTAGGATACCCCATGAAATCTTGACCTAAGAAGAAATAAAAAAAAAGAAGCGATTAGTATTGAATAACAGATATGAGCAGGCAACATCATTTTATTGTAAAGACCAAATGACACCGCAGGGTAATTTGAGACAATAAATATTAAACTACAAGAACACAATGTGATGAGCATCGAATAAATTAATCTTCTATTGAGAATAAATGCTAATTGAGCCTTTATGATATAAACAAAAGGAACAACAAGCATACTCAACCATAAAATGGGTTCAGAATAAAAAAATGGAATAACCTCTAATAAGAGTAAAGGTATTTCTACAAGAATTACAAGGAAGTAATACAAGGACTGCAAAACAGAATGTAACGACGGAGCAAATCCGTAAATGTCAGATTCACTCTGAAAGAGTGGGCCTATTAAAAACTTGTAAACGAAATACATGGCAAATATCAAAATAATCCACCTCAATAATTTTGAATATAAAACCTCTTTCAAACTCCCTGTATAATTGTAGACAATAGGGAAAATAAACAGAGGAAAAACGACTTCACAGGAAAACATGGCAACTAGTCCAAATACAACAAAGGGAGCATAATTTTTTCGGGTAAAACCGCCATCAACATCTTTCAAAAACCCTAGGGCTAATAGATAGAAAAGTATTGAAAGTAAATAACCCATCTGAAAAAAATTAAATAGATGAGCGCTTGAAAAAATAGGAAAGGAAATAAAAAAAAGAAATACCCATATCGAACTCCCATTAAAGAAGGAGTGAAATACTTTTCTCGCATGAAAAACTATAGCAAACCACAGTGAAATCCGAACAATATTATAGAAAATATAGTGCTCATTAAATAGGTGCAGAGTCGCGGTTTGAATTAAGCCATAAATGGGTCTAGACAAATGTCCAGGTCTAGACAAACTATATCCTAAATCATTCCAGAAATTTGGAGCTAGATGACCCACAAGAGACAAATCATCCGAAACACCAAAGCCCAATAAAAACAACAATGGTCCAAAAACAATAGAGATAAGAACAACCCACCATATAATTGCTTTATCAAAGACCATTTTCATTTTATCAGTTTAGCTTTTCAAGTAATTCACTATCGACCTCATTTGGCACCGTTACTTTCAATAAGGGTTCTTTTTCCATTGCTCTTAAAATAGCGAAGTTTGCATTTTTATTTCGAGCCCAGCTCCTTCTTGCCACTCCGTTATTCACATCCCAATGCAGCATCATACTTAGGTTTCGATCCGCAGAAACGCTGCCATCCAACAGCATACCAAAACCTCCATTAATAACTTCTCCCCATCCTACTCCACCTCCATTGTGAATCGAAACCCATGTTGCACCGCGAAACGAATCACCAATAACGTTTTGAATGGCCATATCTGCCGTATATCTTGAACCATCATAAATATTTGATGTCTCTCTGTACGGTGAATCTGTTCCGGAAACATCGTGATGATCTCTACCTAAAATTACAGGTCCTATCTCTTTATTTCGAATGGCACGATTAAAGGCTTCTGCAATTTTCATTCTCCCCTCAGCATCAGCATATAAAATTCTTGCTTTAGAACCAACCACCATTTTGTTTTTACCTGCACCCTTAATCCATTGAATATTGTCGGCCATTTGTTGGCTAATCTCATCTGGACTATTTAACCTCATCTTCTCAAGTACTTCACATGCAATAGCGTCTGTCTTTTCAAGATCACTATCCCTGCCTGAAGCACAAACCCATCGAAATGGCCCAAAACCAAAATCAAAACACAAGGGGCCTAAAATATCTTGAACATAAGACGGGTAAATAAAGTCTTCTTTATTAGAATCAAGTATGTCTGCACCTGCTCGTGATGCTTCTAATAAAAAGGCATTGCCATAATCAAAAAAGTATGTGCCTTTATCCGTATTAATTTTAATTGCCTCTGCATGCCTTAAAAGACTCTCCTTCACTTTTTCCTTAAACAACTCCGGAGCTTTCGACATCATCTCATTTGATTCATCAAAAGTGAATCCTACAGGATAGTAACCTCCTGACCACGGATTGTGTAAAGAGGTTTGATCGGATCCCAAATCAATGTATATTTCTTCTTGACAAAATTTTTCCCAAACATCCACAATGTTTCCAATGTAAGCCAATGACACGACTTCAAGATTTATTTTGGCTTTTTTTACTCTATCACAGAGCTCATCAAGATTATCAATAATTTCGTCTACCCAACCCTGATCGTGTCTCGTTTTTGCTGCTTTCGGATTCACTTCCGCTGTAACTGAGATTACACCCGCAATATTTCCTGCTTTAGGCTGAGCCCCTGACATGCCTCCTAGACCCGCCGTTACAAAGAGCTTCCCCTTGTAGTCATCTCTATTTTTTGCGATTTTTCTTATTGCATTTAATACTGTAATTGTAGTGCCATGAACAATTCCTTGTGGACCAATATACATGTAAGACCCTGCTGTCATTTGTCCGTACTGTGTTACGCCTAAAGCATTAAACTTTTCCCAATGATCTTGACTCGAATAATTAGGAATCACCATTCCATTAGAAACAACAACTCTTGGCGCATTTTTGTGGGAAGGAAATAACCCCTGTGGATGACCTGAATTCATAACCAAGGTTTGTTCATCTGTCATTTCAGACAAATACTTCATAGTTAATCTATATTGAATCCAATTTTGAAATACCGAACCATTTCCACCGTATGTTATTAATTCATGAGGATGTTGGGCTACATCATGATGTAGGTTATTTTGAATCATTAGCATAATCGCCTTTGCCTGCTCACATTTTCCTGGGTATTCTTCTATCGGTCGGGCATATATTTCATTTTCCGGGCGATACCGATACATGTATATTCTGCCATATAAATCCAACTCCTCTAAAAATTCTCCGATCAATTCTTTATGTTGTTCTTTTGGAAAATACCGCAAAGCGTTTTTTAGAGCTAGCTTCTTTTCATCTGGCGATAAAATTTGTTTTCTTTTTGGGGCATGATTAATGGATTCGTCATAATCCTTTTTGGGAGGAAGCTGACTGGGTATTCCTTGTCGTATTTCTTCCTGAAATGATATTGTACTCATAACTTTATATTAGACTATAAAGTTATAAGATTAATTAATGCATGAGCATAACAAAACCATGCTTTTGTACTTCATTCCCCCCTTCAAAAACGGCATTGATTTTATAAAAGTAGGTTCCCTCGTCAAGAATTTTGTTATTCATATTCGTTCCCGGCCATGAGCCTGCAGGGTCAGTATACTCAAACACCTTATTGCCCCAACGATTTAAAATAACGCATTGAAACTCTTGAATTCCGTTATAATTTATAAAAAATTCGTTGTTTCCTACTTCTGAAGATAATACAATAACATTTGGGGCATTCAAATCGCAGAAATAATAACCTAGAGTTGCAACATCTTCTGAAGAACCACAGATGTGATTTAAGGTAACCACATAATCGCCTTCCGTATTTGCTTCAATAACATTTCCGTTTTCCCCGTTTGACCAATCAAACGATATGTTCGAGTTATAACCGGCTTGAACAGGATCTGATATAGCGAATGCCTCAAGCTGAGCCGAAGAACCACTACATAAACTCGTATCACTTGCAACAACAGTATAATTGGGAGGGAAATCCACATAAATCAATTGATCATATAGACATACTGTATCAGAGAATGTTAAATCATATAACCCACCAAGACTAGTTGTTACTGTAGGATTAACAGGGTCTCCACTAATGCTTATTTCAGGACTTGTACTTGACCAAAACCCTCCATTAGGAGCACTGAGACCAGAAATTTGATAAGTATAATTACAAATTGCCGTATCGTTTACAACATCTGGTATTGGCAAAATAGTAAAATTACCTAGAACCGTATCACATTGGTTTGACACCTCTAAAACATAAGACCAAGCCTGATCTGAAACTAATGTTGGGTTGGTTGTTCCGTCGCTCCATAAATAACTTATTTGAGATTGATATCCATCATTGTAAGGACTTGTCGTAACCTCTGGAACGATCTCATAACCAGAATTTTCACAAACAACAGTGTCAGGCATTGTTAAATAAAGATAAGGTGGGAAAGAGATATTAGCAGTATCAGTAACATTACATTCGTTATCGGTAAATATCACTTGATAATCTCCAGCCATCGAACTTGATATGAGCGGATTATTTGTGTTTTCATTTGAAAAACTTATCGTGGTATCTAAAGAGCTCCAAACTCCACCACTGAAAGAAACCGTTTCAGAAACTTGAAATTCTAAGTTGCAAGCTATCGTATCTGTGAAGATTTCTGGACCCTCAACAACAGTAAAAGAGACTGTTGTATCATATGGGCAACCAAAATTGTCCAAAACATTAAAAACATAAGAATAGGATCCTACAGTATTGGGCTGCACTACAATCAATGTGTCATTTTGATTTGAAATAATAGTTGGATCATTATTCCACCAACTCGTATCTGCAGAGGTTTGATATGATCCTAAACCTGGGAAATAAGATCCATCGAAAAACAATCCCCATTCAAAAATATAACCGTCGTCTACAGAGAGGTTGTCTTGAACGAAAATCGTCCAATTGCCATTTACTGGACAGCCAGCAAAATCTGCAAAAGAGTTTTCGGGTTGATATGTATTACTTGGATCAACGGATGCACCGTTATTGCCAAAATTGGGCGCAGGAATAGTATTCCCCCAGTTTTGAGTCATTGGACCAATGTCATTGAAGACAGAACTAAAACAATATTCCCATC
>DAIPZI010000053.1:0-9032 GCA_036782275.1 Crocinitomicaceae bacterium | reverse complement strand
CCTTGTAAATCTACCTGCCTCATTCCACAAAAGAACTTCAATACCCGCTCTCCTATTCCTTCTACTTGAACGTGTATCAAATAGATTCCAGAAGCAATTGGAATATTGGCCTTGTTGGTTAAATTCCAATCCAAAGAAGTTACTGGGCTGTCTTTATCAAAGGACCTTACTAATTTTCCATTTACAGTATAGATATCAACCGTACATCGCTCTGGGAGATTTGTGATTTTGATGCGGGTATCTAATCTATTTCGTTCGTATTGCGAAAACGCATAGTATGGATTTGGAACAACGTTAATCATATCCAATGCTTCTTTGAGCTTATCTCCAGATTCTGTTACTGTTGAAATATCATCCATCTTCCATGAATACATCGGCTTTCCATCATTTTCACCTGTGGCAACATAATCCTTATACTCCTTATTGATTCGTAATTTCATCGTAACATCTGTTGACAACAAATCATAGCCATCTGCCAATAATGGGTAGCATACCCATGTCATACTTCCGTATAACGCTCGTTTTGCAGAGGAACTTCCTGATGTTGTTGATTGTAAATCATCCCAAAGTAAACGTAAAGCATGTGTGTCGTCTGATGCAGCATCTGAGGAAACATAGGCAGGAAAATCATAACTACTCGAATTCCCCGTCGTTTGCTTTTGATCTGCACTGAAGATGTATATCGGGTGCATTCCTCCCATAACAGGCGTTCCAACATTACTAACCAATCTTTCCGTAGGATTCCAAATCATATCTGCGCCATTGTCGCCTCCTAAAAATGAATTCTCTCCAAAAGCCATATACAACCTTGCTCCGGTTTCTAAATCTACAGCATAGCCAGGGAACCAACCCATACCTTCGCCTCCTGAAACATCTTCTTCTCCTTCCTTATTCACACTAGGGCTCTTTCGCATCTCGCCAGGATCTGCCTGTCCAACATTCAATACACTATTTTTTCCAAGCTCCATGACTGGACAACGTGTCCATAAATCTTTGTTCGCGGTGATTACGATATCAACACTTGGCAAGAAGCTAATCGATGAATTGTTTTTAGAACTCGCATTAAACGTTCCATAATATGACATTGGGGCATAATCAGCCTTGTAACCTACCAATCGGTGAGGCCCTATGATTCCATCCAACACTCCCTCATAAGCTTGTAATGGATCATCTGTTTCATCTTTGTAGTTACATGGATCTAAATAAGACGGCCCATCTGGAAGACATTCGTATGCGGGGTCTCCTTCTGTATCTTCAGGTAAATATTCGCCTGACAAAATCCAGTTCGTAGGAAAATACTGATCATTATCCCGAACGCCAGTCAACCAGCGTTTTGATGAATCTGCGAAAGTCATACTCGCAGAGATCATATCTGTCGTCTTTTTATAAATACTTCCTGAACCGGATGCAAAATAATAGGGCTCCTGTCGAATCTGAACTGAAACTCCCCATTCAGGAATGATTTGTTCATTGTTATTGATGATTGTTCGTTCACTTTCAATTGAATCAAGTAAATTCATGTCTTCATCATTATCGTAACGATAAATCGTCCAGCTCGCATTGTCTGCTCCATTACTGTTCGTGGTCGAATAATCACGGAACTTACATTCAAAGTACCCTCCTGCTAGATTTAATGGATCGATAACCTTAACGTTGATTGGACCCTTTCCGTAATCATATGTGGGCTTGTCCATAGAACCATTCGCAAGTATCTCGTTTAACGTTGATTCTGTGAATTCTAATTCGCGATTACCATTTCCATATCCATCAACACGTGTGATTTGAGGTGTAGTTCCATAACCAACTAGCTGACTCGTTCCATCCGATTCTGGCATCGGATTGTGGGGAACTGCTGAAACCACTTTTACTGCGCCTACGGCCGCTTTTCTCGACGGGATGTACGGCTTTTTTTGACCGTCTAACAGTAATGGGTCATTAGGATTGTACTCTTTATAATTATTGTAAGCATATGAAATCGCAACAAAATAATAGGTTTTGTGATTTACCAAGGCAGGTGAACCTTGAGCAAATAAATCCGTGGTTACCTTAAATGAATGTTGTATTCCAACATTAGAACCATCAACCATTTCTATCGGAATAGATGCCCCTAAATCATCATCAAACTCAAAATTTATAATTCGATCAACACCATCTATAATATCACATTGAGCAGCGAGTCTTGATTGTGCCGGATCATTCAAATCAGAAACAGAAACAGAATTATCCCTTACTTGGTAAATTTGATACCCTTGAAACTTATAATATTTATCAGACCCTTCATCAGCAACAATAAATGGGTCAAACTCCTCGTAATTCTCCTGATAATTATTCGAAGAGGAAGAATTTGATAAAAACAACACCAACTCGTTATCGAGTTCTTGAATTGTCAATTCAGGAGAATGCGGGCCTTCTAGTACCTTAAAGCAATTCTCAAAAAGGGCTTGCGCCTTATCATCTGCTTTTCGCAAAACCTCTACAGATTCGAAAGGGTCTCCTCCGGATGATCTTGCCCAAGCTATACCAACAGTAATATTGTTTACCGCTCCCGGCTTGAGCACGAAAGGGCCGGCAGACTGTACAAATCGACGATCATTTGGAGGATTATTACTTGTTTGTTCAGTCCATGGCTCTTGTGGCACACCATTGGTTCCCCATCCTAGAGGATCTGTGTCACCTGGAAACATAAAATCACACGGCGTGTTGGGATCTGCTGCTGCATCAGAAACATGTCCACTCCCTCCATAAATAAATTTCGAGCCATCCTTCCAGTATCCTTTTAGGTAATTGTAATAATCGCCTGCTGATACGGGGTCCGTCTGACTAGGATTCGCACCATTGGTTGTGTTCGAATAATATAAAAACCTACGCATCCCGAATCTTTCATTGTCTATCACGCCATCACCAAATCCTATTCCATTAAGCGCCTCATTTTCATTGATTCCAAATGCATTGTCTATTCCATCATCATCTTGATATGGACCCTCAAAAAAATCCACCCCCACTGCGGGCGGAGAAGTACCATATCCTTTATAACCACTGTTGTCTCCATCATAATTATCTCCATTATAATAGTAAGCCAAGCCTCTATTTACATCACAACCTACGTAGTCATCGTATGGGTCCCCCAGGGCTCCATCAGTGAAAAAACCAAAATACGTATCAAATAATGTTTGGGTACCTCTATTGATTAATTCATAATTATAGAAGGTCATGTTATTTATCTCATCGTTGGATGCAAAAGCAAAGGCTTGAGCTCTAATTTCCATACCGATGGGTTCTGCACCTGTTTCCGTATGAATGTTTCCTTTGTCATTCATTACCCACCAAAAATTAAGATCACCATACAAAGAAACTGTTCGATCCACTGTGCACTCTTTGGTCCTATTTATATCGTGCCAAGGATAATCACCATCTTCCCAATTGTATGTTCCATCTTCATTATTGTCAAAAAAAGGGGCCATGTAATAATCTTGCCCTGCACTAACATCACCATGTGCTGGCCAATCTTTTATAATGTCAGGGACAACATATCCGGGAAATAGCACACTTTGGGTATTGGTCCCATTTGCGTTGTCTTCAATACCCGCATCTCTCCAAGCAACGAATTCCCTAATCATGTCTTGGGTAGTTATAAAATGTTGATCATATGCCTCACAGGTTTCATAGTTGGTCTCTGCATAGACTTTCGACAAGGGGCCCGTCCAATAATCTTGTCCGTTGCGATACCGAAGTGCCGCTAGTTTCAGCTGATTATTTACATCCGTGCCTCCGAGCCATAAAGCCGCCGTAAATAAGGCCATGATTCCCGAATTTTTTGGCACTTCGTATTGAGAATAATTTTGCCCCGGAACCTGCCATAAATTACCCGCCGTATGAATCATTGCTCTGACATTATTCAGCTCCATGTAGGTGGTCGTTGACGGGGGGGTGCAGCCCGCGCCTTTTTCAGTAAAAATAACTGGTTTTGCACCTTCAATCACTTGACTCGTAGCTGCAAATCCAAACCCCAATATGAAAAGAAAAAAGATTCTCATTAAAACGAAAATACAGAAATTAAAATTATCTGTTCTTGATTTCTGGAGTAAAGGCATTTTTTATATGCTCAATATCATGGATATCGTTATTCATTATTATTGATATAATATCAAAGCGACATTCATAATCAGGAAACTGGCCATTCATGATAGCATCAGCAACTTTAATTATTTTATTCTGTTTCAACTGATTAACCGAATCATAAGGATTTTTAATCGTCCGACTTGACAATGATTTTACTTCAACAAAAACGATGGTTCCCTCAATCTCACATACCAAATCAATCTCGTAACGACCCAGCCTTTTATTTCTGTAATGCACGATGTATTTTCTTTTCGATAAATAAGCTTCCGCAAGTTTTTCAGCTCGCCTTCCCTTTAAATGCATTGTTGATCAATTTTCGCCTTCTATTAAATTTACATTTTTAATTCCATTCTTTATCAGGGACGAAAAAGAATTAAAATTATCTTTATCCTATTCTTACAAAATTTCAAATGAAAAATATTTTCATCAAAAATATTAAAGGACTGGTTCAGGCTGGAGAACACCTACCAGACATTGTAAAAGGTGCCGAATGTGACAATGTGAGGATCATTGAAAATGCATTTCTAGCATTAGAAAATGGTTCAGAGGTCGTTGCATATGGTCCGATGTCTGAATGGGAAGGTATAGATGATTGGCGCGATCTTGAGGTTGTTGACGCTGAAGGCTGTTTCGTAATGCCTGCGTTTTGTGACTCTCATACCCATACTGTTTTTGCAAAAACACGTGAGGAAGAATTTGTTGATCGAATTAGAGGGTTGAGCTACGAAGAAATTGCTCTTAAAGGAGGGGGGATATTAAATTCTGCAAGTAAATTACAGCTTGCTACAGAGGATGAGCTTTACGAATCAGCAAAAAAAAGAATAGAACAGATGATGGCCGTTGGGACCGGCGCTGTTGAGATTAAATCCGGGTATGGCCTATCAGTAGATAGTGAATTAAAGATTTTAAGAGTTGTAAAACGCCTTAAATCAAATATGCCGATAGCAATAAAGTCAACCTTTCTAGGGGCTCATGCATTCCCTGTTGAATTCAAAGAAAATCACGAAGGGTATGTGGATCTTATCATCAACGAAATGCTTCCAAAAATTGTAAAGGAAGGACTAGCCGACTACATTGATGCCTTTTGTGAACGCAACTATTTTTCTGTTGAGGAAATGACAAGAATACTCATCGCTGGAAAAAAACTTGGGCTTATTCCAAAAGTGCACGTAAATCAATTCTCATCAATGGGTGGGATTCAAGCTGCTGTAGATCAAGGAGCCTTGAGTGTAGATCACCTTGAGGAGTTGAATGAGGAAGATGTTCTCGCTCTAAAAAAAAGCAATTGCATCGCAACTTTTCTACCTGGTTGTTCTCATTTTTTGAGTATCCCGTTTGGAGATGCCAAAAGACTGATAAAAGAAAATGTGCCATTTGCCTTAGCTAGTGATTATAACCCAGGGTCTACTCCCTGCTTTAATCTGCTGCAAATTTGGTCGCTTGCGTGCATAAAAATGAGTTTAACCCCCCAAGAAGCATTCAATGCATTAACAATTAATGGAGCTGCAGCGATGGGATTATCCGATTCACACGGAAAGATAAAATTGGGTGCTAACGCGCCTATTATTTTAACTCATGAAATTCCGTCTTTTGAATATATGCCATATTCTTTTGGGGAAAATATGATTCAGCGCGTATTTTTCAAAGCATAAGTAAGATCATATGGGATTTGTTCAAAAAATTGCTGAGTTTGTCAAAGAAAAAGATCTTGATTTAGGGTCGCTTACGATTATTGTGCCTTCTGATCGAGCCATTAATAAAATAAAACAAGAACTTGCCAGGCTCTATGCGAGACCCATTCTTTCCCCTCAAATCATAACCATTGACAAGTGGATGAGGGTCGAGGGAAAATCAAAAATTGACCCTACAAGACAATTAATTACACTGTATGAAATAAGTAGCAAAATTGCTCCTTTTAAAGATCAAAGCTTCGAAGATTTTTTAAGCTGGGGGAATACTCTTTTAAAAGATTTTGATGAAGTCGATCGTTATCTTTTAGATGCAAAAGCTGTATTTAAAAACTTGAAATCCATAAAGGAACTAGAAACGTGGCAAATCGATGATGAAGAATTGTCCTCTTCTCAAAAGAAATTTAAAGAGTTTTGGGGGCATATACCCCACATATATAGGCAATTTCATGAGCACCTTGAACGAGAACAAAAAACGACTTCGGGACGAGCTTACAGGGACTTTAACGATGCAATAATTGATGAAGCCTCTAAGCTCAAGGGAAAACACAAGTTTATATTTGCGGGATTCAATGCGCTATCGCTCTCCGAGCTTTCTGTCATGAAAAAACTCGTTGAAATGAAATGTGCTTTTTTCATAAGTGATGCCGATCATTTTTACACCGGTGACTCCATTCATGAGGCCGGCAGCTTTATCAGAAAGAATCATGAATTTTTAAATGTAGACAATCCTATACCCGTGTTAAGCTCAATAGGGAAAAAAAACATGAACATTACTATTGTAGAATGTTCACAACAAATAGGCCAAGTTAAAGTGGCAGCAAACGAATTAAGTAAGCTATCTATTGAAGAACAAAACAATACACTGGTTCTTTTATGCGATGAATCCCTAATAAGCTCGGTAACTAAAAACATCCCTTCAAGTATTGTTAAAACAAATGTTAGTCTTGGCCTTCCAATTACACAAACAGCAATTAAATCTTGGGTTGACATTTTATTTCAAATTCAAGAAAACAAATTGAAGTTTGGCACAGAATCCATTTATTTCTATGATTTTCAGCGCTTCATAAATCATTCAGTTACCCTCAGCTGTACTACGATTAAGGAGATGTACCTTTTAGGTGATATTGAAAGAGATGCTATTAAAAAGAATAGAATTTTTCAATCGATTGACTCGATCAAAATATCTGATTTAATGACCACCGTTGTAGACTTAACCTTCGAAAACTGGAATAACGACTGGAAAAAAGCACTTGATAACATTAGAACCTTAAATTCTGTAATTATCAAAAATATATCAGCTGAAAACTCTTTTGAAAGAACCATTATTCAAGTTTTTGACGAATCATTAGTAGAGCTGCAAAACATCATAGAGGAAGGCATTCCAAAGATGAGTCAAAAAAGCTTTAAGCTATTCTTCGATCAGCATTGGTCTCAAAAAAACATCGCTTTTAAAGGGGATCAAAAAGAAGGTGTTCAGGTAATGGGATTATTAGAAACGAGACTGCTGGACTTTAAACATATTATCGCTCTAGGAATGAATGAGGGCAAACTCCCTGCGACAAACCAAATCAATTCATTCATTCCCATGGACCTCCGTGCAGCACTCGGACTACCCACAACACGAGAGAAGCAGGGCTTATTTGCCCATCATTTTTACCGTCTTCTTCATCATTGTGATACACTTACCGCTACCTACTCTTCAAACAATGAGCAACTTGGCCCTCAAGAAAAAAGTAGGTACTTGTTGCAGCTTGAGTTGGAGCTTCAGCGCATTAATGAAAATATACAAATCACAAACAAGTTTTATAACGTTCCAATTGAAAAAGCCTCTTCGGAGAACGCTCAGGTCATAGAAAAATCGGACCTCATTATGGGACGCATTGAAAAGTACTTTAATCGAGCCATCTCCGCCTCTTCCATAAATACCTATTTGCGGTGCCCTTTGGATTTCTATTACCGTTATATTGCCGAGTTGGGTGAGGAAAAATCCATTGAAGAAGATATTGAAAGTCAACAATTTGGTTCATTAATTCACAACACCCTAGAAAAACTATTTGATAAACACGCCTTGCTTGATTCACTCGGTAATGAAAACACTCCGAAACCAAACGCTTTAGAAGAAAGTGATTTGAATCAAATGTTGGTGGATTATAAAGAGCTGTTATACAATGAGTTTCTCAATTACTTCGATAATGAGTCACAACTGTTTCTGGAGGGGAAAAACCTTGTGAGCTACACCATCGCTCAAGACACCATAGAAAATACCATCAAAAAGGAGCTTGAGTTTCTAAAGAAACAATCGGAACCATTTTATATCGTTCAGGTGGAGGCAAAAAAAGAAATTAGTCTAGAAATTCTTGTGTCCGGGCAGAAAAAGACCATTCATTTCAAGGGATATATCGATCGCATAGACAAAATAGGGGATTCATATAGGGTAATCGACTACAAATCGGGAAAAGTAAAAGAGTCCGATGTTAAATTTAAATTAAAAGATAAAGACTTGCTTGTTTCTTTTACAAATTGCAAGCACGGCGTTCAGCTTGCTCTTTACTCTTTGTTTTTCAAAAGCAGCTTTGGTACATATCCAAGTGAGGCCATCATTTATTCCCTAACCGATGTATCTAAAATAGATCATAAGCTAAGCTACGACAACCACTCTCTAGCTGATATTTGTCAACTTTTTGAAGCCTTTATACAAGAAGTGCTGAATGAAATTTTTAACGACTCTTCGTCTATAGATCATAACGAGAAAGCCAAGTATTGTAATTATTGTCAATAAAAAAACCTGAAAAGAATTTAAAAGTTTAAGTTCAAGCTCTTTTCAGGTAATCTGCAAGTTAAATAAAACCAAATAAGAACAATCGAGTTGTCCGTATTACTTAAAAGACGTTAATTCATTCAGAATGGTTGCCTTTCAGGTTTTATTTTAATATAAAACCTCTTTTATAACGGTTCTATAATCTTTAATTTCTTCTCTGTTTATTTTATGCTCCGCGTCTTTAAGAAGAGATAAGAGGTACAATAGATTCTCTTTGTCCTCAATTTCTAAGGGGTATTCATTGCCTTCTTCGTCTTCTTCATATTGCGCCTGAACGTTAAAACACTTCTTGTCTTCAATAAACTCATATGTCAATCGCAAGATCTTTACAACCAAAGGGTCGCCCTCCTCCAATGCGATTACACGAAGCTCTTTTAGATCTTCAATAAGTTTTGGAGCTGCCG
>DAIPZI010000052.1:0-9120 GCA_036782275.1 Crocinitomicaceae bacterium | reverse complement strand
TGTTGCATCGTTTTACATACTGTTACCCCTGTAGGGACATCATTAAAAATGACTCTCCCTACTTTTTTAGAGGCCAATTGAATCAATGGGTTTTGGGATAAATCAATGGTGTTTTCATCAGAAAAAAAAGAGCAGGTAAGTTGTCCTTCAAACTCATCTAAATGATTTTCGAGTTTATTAGAATCATCATATAAAACCAGGGTTACAAATGGACCAAAAATTTCAGTCCTTAATAAAGGTTGGTTTTTGTACTCATTTTCATGAATAATTAGACAGCAGTTTGATACATGGTGATCTTCTTTTTTATCACTGCGAATGAACTGTGGATTATTCATTTCGATTGCAGAGATCTTTAATTCAAATTGTTCACTCATATTCGGGTGCAGCATGACCCCTGATTCGAAGGTGGAAATGTTTTTTTTGAGAAGAGCACATAAGTTCTTTCCCTCAGCTGAATTGGGAATGAAGATCACGCCTGGCTTGGTGCAAAATTGCCCTCTGTCATTACATACGGAATGAGTTATTCTTTGGGCTAAATCTGTCGAAGATAAATGAGGCGTATCCATTATGAAAACAGGGTTGACGCTTCCCATTTCTGCAAAAACCGGGATTGGATATTTTCGGCGAGTAACATGTCCCATGATAGCTTCTCCTCCCAGCTGACTTCCTGTAAACCCAATACCTTTAATTGATTCGTGTTTGGCGATGCTTGTCGCGTGTTCATGTCCTTGATCTATAACGTGGGTGAAAGTGCCTTTAGGGATGTTGCAGGTGGATATTGCCGTTTCAATAGCATAAAATACTTCAAGGCTTGTTCTAAGATGATAAGGATGAGATTTTAAAATAACCGGACATCTTGCGGCTAAAGCAGCAACGCTATCTCCTCCAATGGTTGAGTATGCTAAGGGAAAATTACTTGCACCCATTACCATAATAGGGCCAATTGGTAACTTTTTCTTGGTGATGAACTTGTTTCCTATTTGTTCATTTTGATGACATCGCTTTTTCCATTCGGGCGATGAAATGTATTTGGCGAACACATCCAATTGAAAAAGAGTACGCTCAAATTCTACCTCAAATCTCGATTTATTAAGTCCTGTTTCATCTAAATAGGCGGACGAAATTTTATTTTTTCTAATAAGTAGTTCGGATTTTATCTCCAACAAAAAAAATGAGATCTCTTCATAGGAAGTTTCTGATAAAACCTTCTCTGCAGCAACAGCCGATTGGATTTTATTTTCCAATTCCAAAGGCGTGTCAGAATAAAACGGGTTAGGGTTGAAGCTATTCTTTAAAGGATTGAATGTCTTAAAAGAATGTTGTTGAGACATGCTGAATTAGGCCTCAGAAATCGTATATGAGTAACTTTCCATAATTTGATTAGAAAGTATTTTTTTGCAAGCTTGCTCAACACTATTTTTTGCTTCATCTTCAGATTTAGCATCTACAAACAGTCTAATGTGCTTTCCGATTCTCACTCCTTCAATTTCCGGAAGACCAACGCTTCCCATAGAGTTAGATACAGCTTTACCTTGAGGATCTAATAGTGCGTCTAAGGGCATTACGTCTATTTCTGCTTTAAATTTCATTTTTTGATGTTTTGAAATAATGATACGATGATATTATAAAGTACAAAGTTATAATAATTGGAATTGCCAATACCTTGAAAACAATAATTGTTATCACACTAATAACAATCAGTGCAATTTTGAGCTTGTTTTCGATCTTATTACCTCCTTCCAGTTTCATTGACATTAAAGGTATTGGAGCAATTAACGCTATTGATAATAGCACGCAAATGATGGCTAGTGCATAACAATCGAATAAGATGTGTATTAATTCAACTTGAGTATTCCAGTTCATCATATTTTCTTGAAAATAAAGAGGAAAGAAACATATTATTATCGCGTTTAATGGGGTTGGTACACCAATGAAGTTTTTACTTTGTTTTGTATCTACATTAAAATGTGCTAATCTAAATAAGGATAGAAACGGAATGCTAAATGCAGCAAACGGCAAGTATTTTATTGAGGCATTGAAGTTGTTTGGGAAATCATAAAAAAATGCCTGAACCCAATGGATAAATTGATTAAAAACGTAATAATTTTCGTAATGAATATTTGCAGCTCTTTTGTCAAAATTTTCAAGAAGAAAAGGCTGTTCAATCCCGATTAAAATCATAAAAAACATTAAAAATCCAGGAGCAGCGCCAAATGTGATTAAATCCGAGAGAGAATCAAGCTCTTTCCCCATTTTACTTTCAAGCTTTAGACTTCTGGCCACAAAGCCATCGGCAAAATCAAATAACGCCCCTAAAAAAATGCAATATGCCGCCAAATCTAATTGTCCAGCAAAACAAAAGGTAATGGAAATGAGTCCGCAAACTAAATTGCAACTCGTTAGAATATTTGCGAGATTAAACATATGTTTTTATTTACGACGTCACTACCAATTTTCGAAGCATGTGCTTTCCTGGTAAATCTTCACTACAAATAACACAATTTTTTATCAAATCTGTTGTTATATGACTAAATTAGTTCTATGGTAGTTAAAGCAATTGTATTAACCTGTTGTCTATTTATAGTGCATCTTTCTCATTCTCAGGATTTAGCACCAAAATATTCCAATGAATTTTTATCATTAGGGGTCGGTGCGGAGGCATATGGAATGGGTAACGCAGTAGTTGCTCAGACAAATGATGTAAATTCTTTGTATTGGAATCCGGCAGGCCTTGTCGGTGTTGAAAAATGGGCGGAAGCTTCGTTTATGCATTCAGAATATTTTGCGGGAATAGCGAAGTATGATTATTTTGCTCTTGCTCATTCTATCGATGAGAATAGCACATTAGCTGTTGGATTCATAAGGTTTGGGGTTGATGACATACCTAATACTACTCAGCTGATCGATAATAATGGTGTAATCAACTACGACAATGTTAGCTCATTTTCAGCAGGAGATTATGCTTTTCTCGGAAGCTACGCACGAAGATTAAAGCCTGCAGGCTTGAGTATTGGAGGTACGGTTAAGGTCATATATAGAAAGGTAGGAGATTTTGCAAAGTCATGGGGTTTTGGTTTAGATGCGGGCTTAAGATATAAGATGAACAAGAATTTTTCTTTTGGCTTGTTGGCAAGAGATGTTACTTCTACATTCAACGCGTGGGTATTTACTTTGGATGAGCAAACTCAAAACGTTTTTCTTCAAACTGGAAATGAAATTCCAGAAAATGGATTGGAGCTCACCTTACCCCGATTTATTTTGGCTTCAAGTACGCAATTTGATATTGGTAAAAAAGGAATTTATTTGGGAGGAGAAATTGATTTGGATGTAACGACTGATGGAAAACGTAATACGTTATTAAAAATGAATCCTTTTTCAGTTGATCCACATGTCGGAATTAAAGCAGGATTTAGGCAACTGTTTCAGGTAAGAGGTGGTCTATCTAATATACAACAGTTTTCTAACCTTGATGATACAAAATATTGGGGCATACAACCAAACTTGGGTTTAGGTGTTTCTTTTAAAGGTTTTTCTCTTGACTATGCCTTTACAAGACTGGGTGCAAGCGAGGCCAATTATTATACACATATTTTCTCTATTAAGTTGAGGCTAGACAAACCGAAAAATGCCGAAAAATGAAAAACCTTTTAGGTCTAATCTGTATTTTTTTATGCTTTTCTGGACTAAAAGGCCAAACTTACGGTAACGAGTGGATTTCTTACGACCAAAAATATTTCTCGTTCCCCATTGTCGAAGAGGGTATTTACAAGATTGATTACAATACACTTGTAAATTCAGGAATCCCATTATCTTCTATTAATACAGATGATTTTCAGGTGTTTGGAAGAGAACAACAAGTTCCTCTGTATATTTCTGATGGTGGTGACAATTCTCTCGATAATGGAGATTATATTTATTTATTTGCACAAAGAAACGACTCGTGGTTGGATTCAACCTTGTATGATGACCCATCATGGATTGGAAACCCAAAATACAGTCTTTATAACGACACTATCCAGTATTTTTTGACTTGGAATCAAAGTGGAGCAAACAACAGGTATATCATTGAGTCAGATGTGAGTTTTGATGATTACAGTACAATACCTTATGTTATCGACGAAGTATCTTCATTCTACTACAATCAATACAATGAGGGGCTTAAATCCTCAAATGCTTCAAGCTCTTTTTTTATGCCAGGCGAAGGGTGGGGTATAACGAGAAGAAATTTAGGTTACGTTTGGAATTTCAATAGTATTGATTTTGAAAATATTTATCAGGAAAACGATTCACCGGAAATCGTATATAATTCGGTGCTAGTAGGCTCGTCCAATGCAGCTATCCCATCTGGCTCAGGAGGAAACCATCATACAAGACATACGATTGGTAACTCAAACTATACGCTTGTTGATTCTGTTTTTTCAGGTTACAAAGGCATATTTTCTTCCGTTTCATTCCCTTCAACCATTATCAGTAGTAATGGCTCGTCAAATTTCAAGGTGAGTATTGTGAATGATTTAGGTTTGGCTACCGATTATCAATCAATTAATTATGTGTCATTCAAATACCCTCGAAAAACCGATTATAATGGAGAGTCGGGCTTCAATTTTGAGGCCGTTTATAACAATGTAGATTCAAAATCACGGATCGATATTAATGGTTCGAGCTTAACAAGTCCAGTTGCCTTTTCATTTGGTTTAATTCCCCGAAAAATACCAGTCGAAGCTCATTTGGGAGGGTATAGCATGTTAATACCAAACTCCTCTGATTTTTCTGCTTCAAGAGTAGTGGTTGAAAGCGAGAATAATATATCTAGTGTTAATGAATTAGCTGCTGTAAATGGAGATGGTTTTTTCACCGATTTCACTTCAATCCCAAATATTGATGAGGCCCTTTTGTTTGTGTATAATGATGTTTTGAAGTCAGTAGTTGATCTGTATGTGAGTCATCGAACCTCTGCAATGGGAGGGGGCTATAATGTAATAATGGCTGAAGTGAAAGAATTGTATCAGCAATACGGAGGGGGCATACCAAAACACATTAATGGTATTAGACGATTTGCTCATCAGATGTACGATGTCTCTCAACAAAAACCAGTTGGTTTGTTTTTAATTGGTAAGGGAATTAGAGAAGCAGATGTTACTTCTTCAACGAATATTGGTCCTGGGACAAGGACAAATATTAGCTCGTATCAAAATTCCTTGATTCCTTCGTTTGGCCAGCCTTCTTGTGATGCATGTATTACCTCTAATTTACCAGGGACAACTAAGTATTCTCCTCTGATTCCAACCGGTAGGATTTCTGCTCGAACGCCTAATGAACTGCAAATTTATTTGAATAAAATTATTGAGTTTGACAATCAACAAAATCAGGATGATGTCTATTCTACAAATACAAAAGATTGGCAAAAACAAATCCTTCATTTTTCTGGAGGAACAGAATCGGCTGAGCAAGTCCTTTTACAAAATTTCTTAAATGGAATGGCAGAGACGGCGGAGGGAGATTATTTTGCAGGAAACGTAGATCTTGTCGCAAAAGAAAACGGAAATCCTATAAGTCCGAATGAATTAGATGAGATTAAAAATAGAATCTCAGATGGGGTTTCTTTAATGAATTTTTTCGGCCACTTTACCACTTCGAGTAGTGGGTTTGACATCAATTTAGACGAACCTTCTACTTGGAATAATCAGGGCAAATACCCTGTTTTAATCGCAAACTCTTGTTACAACGGAAATATCTTTCATAATTCATTTTCAAATTCGGAATCCTTCGTTTTAACACCAAATGCTGGAGTTATAGCTTATTTAGGAACATTGAATTATGGATTTATATCACCTTTGCGCTCATTTTCTGATCAATTTTACGAGGAATTCAGTCAGAATAATTACGGAGGAACAATAGGCAGTCATATTAAAAACACCATTGAGTCCGGTAGTGCGAATCTTGACAATCTTCAATCAGAAACTACTTACACACAAATGACACTTCACGGGGACCCCATGATCAAACTGAATTATCATGAGCTACCTGAAATTGAATTGACAGATTCTCGTATTTCTTTTGGACCTGAAAACATTTCATTGGCAACTGATTCCATTGAAATTAAGATTAAGCTAAGAAATCTTGGAAAATCAATAACTGAAAACTTTAATGTGACTATTGAGCGCGACTTCCCGAATAGCACAATAGATTCGATTTATCTCATCAATGTAGAGGGGTTGAATTATGAAAAAAACCTTCAAATTAAGATACCACTTCAAGCGTCTATAGGAATTGGACTTAACAAGTTTACCATTAAAGTAGATAGACCCGATTATATCGAAGAGCAGTATGATGAAGTAATAAACAATCAGTCGGTTAAAAACTTTTTAATCAGTGTAGATGGTGTTGAGCCTGTTTGGCCCGAAAATTTTGCCGTTGTTCCGTCCGACACAATTATTTTGAGAGCTTCTACAATAAACCCATTAGCAGACCTACAGAATTACAAATTCGAAATAGATACTACACAAGATTTTTCAAGCCCATTCACAAAATTTGCCTTACAAAACTCATTGGGAGGTGTTCTTTCGGTTGAACCTAACGATTGGGTCAATAGTTCGACTTTATCACAGGACCCCCTCATTCTTGAGGATAGTGTTGTTTATTTTTGGCGAGTGGTTTTGGTGAATAATGAGATGAATTGGAAGAAAAGATCATTTCAGTACATCAAAAATAAACGCGGTTGGGGGCAAGATGTATTCGGACAGTTTCAATCAAATTCTTTCATTGGTATTTCTTTAAATGAAAGCAATCAATTTAGGGATTTTGAACCAATACAATCTCAAATATCTTGTTTTGTTACATCATCATTGCTTTCATACATTCATCCTAATAATGCATGGTCACTCAATGGTATACAGCAGGACTATGATATTTGTACGGTCACACCAAAGTTTCATGTCGCAGTTATAGATAAAGCATCATTGATTCCGATGGAAACAAGATATACTTATGCGAATGGAACAGTCGTAAATCCTGATAATGATTTTGGCAATACCAACGATAATGGCGGGTGCGCAGGTAGACCCATGAGATTTTTTACATTTCACCAGAATAATCCAACCGAAATAGATGCATTTCAAAATTTTGTAGAAAACGAAATATCAAATGGGGATTATATACTCATTTATTCCCCTATAAAAGCGCGATATGATTGGTGGTCTACCTATGATCCTGGTTTATTTGATACTTTTTCAAATCTTGGTTCCGATAGCATTTCTCCAAGTCGGCCCAATCAGCCTTTTATATTTCTTACAAGAAAAGGGGATCCAAATTTTGTTGTAGAGGTTTTTTCTCAAAATGGAGAGGATATTTCAATGGATACGATTATATCAGGAGCAGAGACCATTGGATTTGAGTCTTCACCCTTGATTGGTCCAGTGTCAAATTGGGGAGAATTGCATTGGAAACAAAATCCTTTAGAAGGTGCCTCATCAGATTCGACGTCCTTGAAAATACAATTATTTGATGATGCCGGAATATATATATCTTCAATTGATACTCTTTTTACCTTGCACGACTCTATTCTTGATCTCTCTTTGCTCGTATCCGCGGACACCTGCCCATATATTAAATTAGCCGCTACATATTCAGACATCAGCACCCAAACTCCTGCTCAAATGGATTTTTGGCATGTATTGTATACACCAATTCCAGAGGCGGCAATTGACGCAAGTTTGGGATACACATGGTTACCTAATATGGATACCCTGCAGGAAGGTCAGGAGGCAAGCTTTGCAGTGGACGTTGTGAATATAAGCGATGTAAATATGGACTCCCTGCTTGTTGAGTATTATATCGTGGATGAAAACCAGCAGATTCACCTCTTACAATACCCGAGATCAGACTCTCTTCTTGTAAATGGCATTTTACGTGATACAATTTCCTTTGATACAAAAGGTTTAATCGGTACCAATTATTTCTGTGTTGATGTTAATCCTTATGTTGATCTTTCTTTGAATTTAACGGACCAACCCGAGCAAACGCATATTAATAATGTTTTACAAATTCCTTTTTCCGTTTCTGCAGAAAACATTAATCCAATTCTTGACGTCACATTTAATGGCATTCATATCCTAAATAAAGATATTGTCGCCCCTACAAGTGAAATATTAATAACATTAAATGATGAAAACCCGTTTCTGATTTTAGATTCAGACTCAGACACTTCTTTATTTGGTATTTATCTTACCGATCCCGACGGTATTCAGTCTCGAGTACCCTTCTTGGATGGTACAGGAAATACAGTTATGCATTGGATTCCAGGAGATGAAAATCAAAATAAATTTAAAATTATTTACCCTGCATATTTTGAAAAATCTGGAGTGTATTCAATTTTGGTTCAAGGTGAAGATAAATCTGGTAATTTATCCGGCGATTTTGATTATAAAGTTGATTTTGAAGTCATTCACGAATCAATGATTACACAACTAATGAATTATCCTAATCCGTTTTCAACAAGTACCAGATTTGTGTTTACGCTAACTGGAGATCGGATCCCTGATGATGTTTTAATCCAAATCATGACAATCAGTGGGCGAGTTGTTCGTGAAATCAATGAAAGTGAACTTGGAACCATTCAAATCGGAAGAAATATTTCAGAATTTGCATGGGATGGGAGAGATAATTTTGGAGATCAGCTTGCCAATGGGGTCTATTTGTATCGGGTAAAAGCCAAAATAGATGGGGTAGATATAAATTTATTAGAATCAGGAGCCGATAAATATTTCCACAAGGGCCTTGGTAAAATGTATCTTCTCCGATAGAAAGTGAATCCGGATGAATCAAATTAATTCTTTTCGTTCGATTGCCTTACTTGTTTTCATCTTTGTATTGTTTATTTCAGTGCCTTTTTATGGAATTATTTTGGATGGGGATGAGCTACATAGTGTCATATTTTCATCTGGAAATAGAGGACACTTTAACTCTGGTTACTCTGAATTAATGAATCAAAATTTAACAGCCTATGACTGGAAGAAGCAGCTTTCTCACGTAACCGATTTTGATTTAATTAAGGTATGGAAGGACACCCTAACTTATGATGTGCATCCACCGCTTTATAATTGCGTGCTTCATGTTTTATTT
>DAIPZI010000051.1:0-9166 GCA_036782275.1 Crocinitomicaceae bacterium | reverse complement strand
CGCAATCATCCAGATCATAAACTATTTTCTCTTCACCATGCTTTCTTTTGACAAAAGAAGGAATATAATCCATTGGTCCAGGGCGATAGAGTGCATTCATTGCAATTAGATCCGGAAATTCCGTGGGCTTTAATTCTTTAAGATACTTCTGCATTCCCGCCGATTCATACTGAAAGATTCCTACGGTTTCTCCTTTCTGGAATAGCTCAAAAGTAGGCTTGTCATCTAAGGGGAACTCTTCAGGGTCTAATTTTATACCCTTAGTCTGTTCAATATACTTTACGGCATCCTTGATTAAAGTCAAGGTTTTTAATCCAAGAAAGTCCATTTTTAAAAGACCAGCATTTTCAGCAACAGAGTTGTCATATTGCGTGCAAACCAAATCAGAACCTTTTGCAGTAGCCACCGGGACAAACTCTGTTAAATCGTCTGGTGTTATAATTACCCCACAAGCATGAATTCCCACATTGCGAACCGAACCCTCAATTTCCTTTGCTTTACGCAGTACTTCTGCCGACAAATCACTTCCATTGTAGATTTTTCTTAATTCACGGGCTTTCTTAATGTCCTCTTGGTTTTTTAATTTATCTATCAAAAGACCCTCATCTAAATCAAAAAGCTTGTTGAGCGAAATATCGGGTATGAGCTTGGCCATACGATCCGCTTCATACAGTGGTAAATTCATAACTCTTGCTGTATCTCTAACAGAAGACTTTGCTGCCATCGTTCCATAAGTAATAATTTGAGCCACTTGGTTTGCCCCATACTTATCAATAACGTAAGCAATAACTTTACCTCTTCCTTCATCGTCAAAATCAATATCAATATCGGGCATAGATATTCGATCTGGATTCAAAAAACGCTCAAAAAGAAGATCATATTTAATAGGGTCAATATTTGTTATTCCTGTGCAGTAGGCAACAACTGAACCTGCTGCAGAACCCCTACCCGGCCCTACGGATACCCCCATTTCTCTCGCTGCTTTGCAAAAATCCTGAACGATCAAAAAATAACCAGGATAACCTGTATTCCTAATTGTATCCAATTCAAAGTCTATTCGCTCTTTTAGCTCATCATTAATCTCCTTGTAACGCTGTTTAGCTCCTTCATAAACCAAATGACGCAAATAAGCATTCTCTCCTCTTTTCCCTCCATCCTCTTTGTCTTTCGCATCAATGAATTTCTCAGGGATATCAAACTCGGGCAAAAGAACGTCCCTCTCAAGGTGGTAATGAGAACACTTGTCAACTATTTCTTTCGTGCTGAGAAGGGCCTCCGGTAAGTCCCTAAATAGAGCCACCATTTCCTCTGACGATTTAAAATAATACTCGTCGTTTTCAAGACCAAAACGATAACCTCGCCCACGCCCTATCTCGGTTTCTACTAACTGATTTTCTTTGACGCACAAGAGCACGTCATGGGCTTTTGCATCCGTTTTATTCAAATAAAATGAGTTATTCGCAGCGACAAGCTTTACTTCATGTTTTCTTGCTAAATCAATAAGAGAGGTGTTTAATCGGTCCTCAACCTCAATCCCCAATCGATTTATTTCAATATAAAAATCAGAATCAAAATGTTCTTTCCACCACAGCAATGAATTTTCTGCCTGTGGCTCACCAACATTTAAAACCAAGTTTGGTATTTCACCAAGAACTCCACCACTTAATACAATGAGGTCCGATTTATATTGTAATAACAACTCTTTGTCTATTCGTGGAACATAATACATTCCAGAGGTGTATGCATATGACGCTAATTTTATCAGATTCTGATACCCTGCTTTATTCTTTGCCAGCAGAACAACTCTACTCCCATTGTCTTTTTGAGAATGATTATTCATGTCAACACAAACATTGAATTCACAACCGATTATCGGTAAGATCTCTTTTTTGCGATACGGCTCATTTTCTTTTTCAGCGTTCTCTCGCTCAGCCCTTATTTTTTTATTGTATTTATTTGCAGCAGATTCAAAATGAAATGCTGCCATCATATTACCAGAATCTGTTAAAGCCACCGCATGCATATCAAATTCTCCGCATTTCTCAATCAAATTTGGAATTTGTGTTGTGGATTGTAAAATTGAATATTGAGAATGATTGTGAAGGTGTGTAAAGGTGTAGTCCTCTAATTCTTTTACTTGGTCTTCACTTATATTTATTTCTAAACTTGAATCTGTTTGACTTTTAAGCTTTTTCCTTATTTTTTCACTTTCTTTCTTTAGGTTTAGATGCTTTAAACCGATAGGAACGAACGGTCTAGAATTTAGCTTTTTGAAATCAGAAACATAGCGATCTTCCTTATTCAGCTCTTGACTATTGAACAAACCAATTCTAATGAGCTCGAGAAAACACCTCGTTGTGGCCTCAACATCAGCAGTCGCATTATGTGCATCACCGAATGATTCTCCAAATAACTTTAAGTGTAATTCAGAAAGGGAAGGCAGCTTAAATTTTCCTCCCTTACCGCCTTTTATTTGACATAAAGTAGCTGTCTTTTCAGTACACGTATTTAAAACAGGGATTTCCGTCCAATCTGTATTTTTTTGATTTCTGAAAAATTCACATCCCAACACATTGACATCAAAATTTACGTTATGACCAACAATGAAATCTGCTTTTTTCACAGCAACAGAAAAGGCATCTAAAACATCCAATAATTTGTGGCCACTTTGCAAAGCCAATTCAGTCGAAATACCATGTATAGACTCAGAACCATAGGGAATATTAAAGCCCTCAGGCTCAATTAAAAAATCTTGATGTTCCACCAATTTACCATCCTCATCATGAAGCTGCCAAGCAAGCTGAATAACCCTTGGCCAGTTATCAACATCACTTATAGGCGCTTTAAAATTGCGCGGTAGCCCGGTAGTTTCTGTATCAAATATGAGGAACATCTATGAGAAATATTTTGAATAAAGATAAATAAATCAATGCTGTAGAATCAAAGTGTTGAAAAGTATTTTTTCGTACTTTGAGCAATGAATCATCGAAGCGCAATTAAATGAAAAAATACATCCTTGCTATTGACGCAGGAACGACAAGCTCAAGAGCCATAATATTCGATAAAAAGGGTCAAGAAGTAGCCATAGCACAATACGAATTTGAGCAACACTTTCCCAAAGAAGGATGGGTGGAACACGACCCTATTGAAATCTTGCATTCACAAAAAAAAGCCATTGAGGAGGTGCTTTCAAAAAGCAACATTAATGCAAGTGAAATAAATTCAATAGGGATTACCAACCAAAGAGAGACTACTGTTGTTTGGGATAAAAACACCGGCATTCCAATACATAATGCAATCGTTTGGCAAGACCGTAGAACCTCCAATATTTGTGCTGAATTGGTACAAAAGGGCCATACTCAGGTGATTCAAAATAAAACAGGTCTTGTTTTAGACGCCTATTTTTCAGGAACAAAAATTCAATGGATCCTTGATCTAGATATAAACCATAGAAAAAAAGCAGAGGCTGGTGAGCTACTTTTTGGAACGATTGATACGTGGCTCATTTGGAATCTATCAAATGGGAAGTATCATGTGACAGATACCAGTAATGCCAGTAGAACTATGCTTTATAACATTCATACCTTAGAGTGGGATGATGAGCTTCTCCAGCTTATAGATGTACCCAAAAATATCTTGCCGAATGTGATTTCCTCCTCTGAAAAAATAGGCAGCATACAATTGGAAGGATGGGACGAAGAAATCATGCTCTCGGGAATAGCCGGCGATCAACAAGCCGCACTATTTGGTCAGCTTTGCTTCAACCCCGGAGAAGTAAAAAACACCTATGGTACAGGATGCTTTTGTGTAATGAATACCGGAAATAAGCCTGTTCAATCGAAAAACAAAATGCTCACGACCATCGCTTGGCAACTTGATGGAGAAACCACCTATGCTCTTGAAGGGAGTGTATTTATTGGTGGAGCACTGATTCAATGGCTCAGAGACGGTTTGAATTTAATCTCTTCTGCTGAAGAAATAGAAGATTTAGCGAAAAGTGTAGAAAATAATGGAGGAATTACTTTTATTTCTGCACTGACTGGTTTGGGAGCTCCGTATTGGGATCCAAATGCTTTTGGTGCAATTATGGGTATCACAAGAGGAACAAAAAAAGGTCATTTGGCAAGAGCTGCACTCGAAGCGATAGCCATGAGGTCAAGGGAGATTATTATTGAGATGGAGAAAGATGCAGGAATTCAATATCAGGGCCTTAAAGTCGACGGAGGAGCCTCTAAAAACAATTTACTCATGCAAATCCAGGCTGATTTACTGAACACTAATGTCATTCGCCCTAAAACAACTGAAACAACAGCTTTGGGAGTTGCTTTTTTGGCAGGACTTGCTAGTGGTTTTTGGAAAAACAGAAAAGAATTAGAATCCCTATGGGAAAAGGATATAGAATTTATTCCAAATCAAAATACCGAATCTCAAAATACCATCTCACTTTGGCAAGAACGTATTTCGAAAATAATAACAAATGAATCGTGACAAAAACATCAATAAAATCGCGACTAAAAAAGAGTGGGACCTTATTGTAATTGGTGGTGGTGCAAGTGGGCTTGGCGTTGCCATTGACGCCTGTAGCAGGAATCTAAAGGTCCTTCTTATAGAAGAGTTTGATTTTGGCAAAGGAACTTCATCAAGAAGTACTAAGCTGGTACACGGTGGAGTAAGGTACTTGAAAAATGGTGAACTATCGTTGGTAATTGAGGCCTTAAAAGAAAGAGGCATCATGTTAAATAATGCACCTCATCTGGTTCGAAACATGAGCTTTATCATACCCACTTACGACTGGTGGGATACTCCTTTTTATGGTATTGGATTAAAAGTTTATGATTTAATGGCAGGTAAATTAGGTCTTGGGCCTTCAAATTTCTTAAGTAAAAAAGAGACCATTGAAAAAATACCAAATGTAAATCAAGATGAATTGAATGGTGGAATCATTTATCACGATGGCCAATTTGACGACGCACGAATGGCTATCAGTTTGGCTCACACCATTGAAGAAAATGGAGGTACAGTCATTAACTACTTAAAATGGGATTCATTTATTTATGAAAAAAATATGGTTTCTGGGATTAAAGTCACAGATCAAATCACACAGTCTTCATTTGAGGTAAAGGCAAAAATTGTGGTGAATGCTACAGGTGTATTTGCTGAAAAAATAATGAGAGCTGATGAGCCTAAAGTAAAGCTAAAAATCAAACCAAGCCAGGGCGTGCATCTTGTTTTGGATAAAAGCTTTTTAAAGTCAGAGAATGCAATCATGGTTCCCAATACAAGTGACGGACGGGTATTATTTGCTGTTCCTTGGCATGATGTAGTCGTTGTAGGCACAACCGACACAGAAGTAAATACCATTTCTATCGAACCCAAAGCTTCTGATCAAGAAATTGATTTCATCTTGTCAAATGCCGAAAAGTACATGACTAGAAAACCCAAAAGAAGTGATGTTAAAAGTGTATTTACAGGTCTTCGACCACTGATATCCAAAGAAAACAAAAGCTCCAAATCTCTTTCAAGAAAGCATACCATTTATAAGAGTCAAAGAGGAGTATATCATCTGTTGGGTGGGAAATGGACAACGTATCGTAAAATGGGTAAAGATGTACTTGACCTCGTTGAATCAACTGAATCATTACCGATTGAACCCAGCAAAACGGAAGATTTAAAGATCTTCGGATACAAACGTGATACTTCGTGGAGTGATTCTTTTCATTTTTATGGCTCAGAAAAAGATGTGGTTATGTCTATGGGCTCAAATAAATCCCTTAGCGATCTCCTACCCATAACAGAATCACAAATCATTTACGCTATTCGTTACGAAATGGCTTTAAATGTAGAAGACGTATTATCGAGGAGAACGAGGTGCTTACTTCTAAATGCAAAAGAGTGCATTTCAATTGCTCCAAAAGTGGCAAGAATCATGCGCTCTGAATTAAATGCAGAAGAAAATTGGGAACAAGAACAAATTAAATTATTTTTAGACCTAGCCAAAAATTATCACTTATGACCCCTTTCATCGCAGAATTTATTGGAACATGTATATTAATTGTCTTTGGAGCAGGTGTTGTATCTAATGTCTCACTCAAAAATACTGCAGGAGAAAAAGATCCGAAATGGATTTTAATCTGCATCGCATGGGGATTTGCTGTATTCATTGCTGTATTTGTAACTGGAGAAATCAGTGGCGCGCATTTAAATCCGGCAGTTAGTGTTGGATTAGCAATGGCGCACAAATTTGATTGGGCACTCGTTCCAATGTATATATTGGCACAAACGCTAGGCGCGATGTTCGGAAGCTGGTTAAATTACCAGTTGTATTACGACCATTTCAAGGCAACTACTGACGAAAATACGATACGTGGCTGTTTTTGTACAGCTCCTATGATTAAGAATACACCTAGAAACTTATTGAGCGAGACCTACGGAACATTTTTTCTTGTCTTTGCCATCTTTTACATCGCTACACCAAGCATAGATATACCTGGAACAGGTGATATTCAGTATGGAATAGGGTCATTAGAAGCACTTCCTGTCGGCATATTAGTTTGGGCAATAGGCATGTCTCTCGGAGGAACAACAGGTTATGCCATAAATCCAGCACGAGATTTTGGTCCAAGACTCGTTTACGCTATTCTAAGACGAAAAAAGAACAATGCGAACTGGAGTTATGCTTGGATTCCTGTTTTAGGACCTCTGCTCGGAGGAATCCTTGCAGGTATAGTGTTTAATTTACTCTAATTAAATACTACAAAGAATCTATTGCTTCTTCAAATTCTTCAAAAGAACGTCCTTCGTCATCTTTATCTTTTCCGATAGATGGAATATTCAACGTTGCACCAAACCTCAAGGGATACACACCTACAGTTTTATCATTTTTATATAAACTTGTCAAACCATAAGTGGCAAACAATCCAAATGATTGATACCCCATACGAACAGTTGCATCCAAAGCAATTGGATTTAGATTAAATTTCGCACGTCTTGTATTGTTAAATTTATCACCATTCTCATATTTTCCACGTAAAGTCGTACGAGAACCTATTCTCACACTCCCTACAACACCAGCACAGAAATAGAAACTATTTTTCGTGCCTTTTTTAGTAGCAAAATCCAAAAGTAATGGGACAGATAAATAATGCACAGACAAATAGTTTCTGTCATATTCCTGATTTAAATCTTGATTCGCCGTGACAACTGAATCATTGTATGATAATACATAATCATCTTTAAAACCGTAATTGTTCATATGCCAACCTAAACCGGTAGTTAGCCCCAGATACTGCTTAAAAATTGGAATTTTATACTCTAGCATATTAAAATGAATAAAAAATGATTGAGCGATGTCATTTTCCCAGTATTCATTGTTTGAGAATTCCATTCCCATCTCTTCATTCGTTAGTATACTTACTCCCATTTCAAGACCTGCCCAATGGGCCTCATACCTCGGTTTATCTGCATCATTTTGAGCAGAAGCCAAATGAGACACGAATATGTATATAAATAGGAGGGCATTTGATTTTAATAGAAATTTCATTTTTTTTGTTTTTTTTACCAAGTTAGTATAAGTATTGTATCCAAACGTGATTTTTTTAGCTTATTGTCAACGTTCAACCTAAATGGTTACGAGAAGTCTAAACATAAAGTTTCGTCCAGCTTGAGGATAATAAAAATTCTCTATTGTTCGCTGTCCTCCTGAAATATAACCCCAAGTATATCCATTGTTTTGGTACTTGGCGTCCAAAATATTATTGCACTGAATACCTAAAGTGATTGAGCTAAAAACAAGGTCTTCAATGGTGTAATTTAAACTCACATTTGAATACGTAAAAGCATCAATTTTTCGATCCTGATTGGAAGTATTGTCTAGGAATTGATCACCCACATATTTAGTCATCCAATTTAAAGAAAGACCATCTAAAGGTCTGTATGTAAAACCTATATTCCCAATCACATTTGGTGAAAAAGCCATGTCAGTATCAGTGTGGTCAATAATATCCTGAATCATATTTCCATTCTCGTCATAGTTGTCAAAATTATCAACGTATTCTGTAAAAGAAGCGATCTTATTTTCGCTGTAGGTAAATCCAGCGTGGAAATCTAATTCATCGATGGGGCGCACAATAGCCGCTAGCTCAATTCCCAATCTAAAGCTTTCGTCTACATTAACTCTTGTAGATGCCCCTACATCATTGAGTTTTCCAGTATTTATTAATTGATTAGTATAATTCATAAAATAAATATTGGTGCGCACTTGAAGCGCTTTAGATTCAAAAGCATGTCCTAGCTCCAAATCCATTAAAGTCTCATGCTCTGGACGACTTTGAGTAGAGCTTTCTCTGAAATCCTTTCGAACCGGCTCTCTGTTTCCGATACCAGCACTTAAAAACAATCTATTATTTGCATCAAAAGCAAAAGACCCCCCTACTTTAGGATTGATGAAATTATAAACCTCTTTTTGGTCTAAATCAATCAAGTTTCCAGAAACATCATCAAAACCACCAAAATTATAGTCAACATAGCGGTACTGAACATCTGCATATAGGCTCCAATTGTCTTTAACATAATCGGCCTTGAGGTATGAGCTAAATTCTGATTTCTGAGCATTGTTGTCATAATAACGGTCATAAATCTCACTTTCAGATGCATATCTTGCCCATGTAAGTTCACCAAAATGATCACCTATGTAGGTATTAGCAGCTCCACCCAGCTGAAGGCTTAAATTTGAATTTACGGTATGAGACAGCGAATATACACCACCTACAAAATCATTATCTAACCAGCGGCGGCGGATTAAATCTGTACTTGTAACGGTATCTCCTCCAACAATAACATTACTCAGCCCATACTCGGAAAGATCTTCACCAACCTTATATTCCTCGAAATAACCTCTACCTTTCGTGTAATGACCGGCAACATTGAGCGTCGTTTTTGGTGAAAATGTATGCGTAAAGTGAAGCTGGTAATTGTCCTGCTGATAATTGTCAACTTGATCTTGATAGGTATAATAGTTATAAGACCTTCCTGACTCCAATAAATTTGTGCGATCTGCATCCGATAAAGAATTCCTATCAGCATAGGCATTCATTTCATTGGCATCACCATTTATGACACTTTCCGGAGTTCCGTACCAAGATTGGTAAGTGCGTTCTTTACCACTAAA
>DAIPZI010000050.1:0-9891 GCA_036782275.1 Crocinitomicaceae bacterium | reverse complement strand
CGATGGAAAAGAATTACAGAAACAATTGGTGTGTGCATACTTACCTGGCTTTAGCGTTAAAGAAGATGAATTCAAGACCATTCCTCTACTAACTAGTGCCGATCAAACAGGTGGTTTTGTAACATGGAATACCTTTAAAAGAAGATACAAGACAAAAAAATACAAAGACTGGTATAAAGGAAAAGCTTGCATCAATCCTGTCACTTGGGATAAAAACAATTTTGCAACACGAAAAAAGCATCGGGGGTTTTTATTTTCTGATGAAAAGATGTACGAGCAATCTTTCAATACACATTTAGTCGATGGAGCGATTTGGATAACTACGCCTAAAGTGCCGTTTCGTTCTTTATCCATCACTTTAAAAGACTATCATATTGGAGATGTCAACCTATTTTGGAAAGACATTCAATATAACGCAGCCGACCGCGTAAATTCATTCCGAGAAAAAGGAATTGAAAATGCAATGAATAAATAAACTCTTTTGTAATCTGGTTGTTGTTTGAATGAGTTGAATTATATTTGCATTCTGATTAAAAACCCTTGACAAAATGAGTGATTTCAAGCAAAGACACATCGGTCCGAATGAGTCTGAAAAACAAAAGATGATTGACACTATAGGTGTTTCATCAATTGAAGAACTTATCGACCAAACTGTTCCAAAAAAAATACGATTGGCCAACGATTTAAAAATAAATGAAGCCTTGAGTGAAAATGACTTTTTGACCCATATGTCAGAATTGTCTAAACAAAATAAAGTTTACAAGTCATTTATTGGTTTGGGTTATCACGAAACCATCACACCTTCGGTTATTCTCAGGAATGTTCTTGAAAATCCAGGTTGGTACACTGCTTACACACCATATCAAGCCGAAATCTCTCAAGGAAGATTGGAAGCACTAATGAACTTCCAGACAATGGTACTTGATCTAACAGGAATGGAAATTGCTAACGCCTCTCTTCTAGATGAAGCTACAGCGGCAGCAGAAGCCATGCTTATGTTTTATAATGGTCGGTCTAGGGCTGATGTCAAAGCAGAAAAAATAAAATTTTTAATTGACGCCAATGCGCTCCCACAAACTATTGATGTTGTAAAGGGCAGGGCAAAAAACCTCGGCATTGAACTTGTTATCGAAGACATTGAAAACAGTGTAATCGATGATACTTTTTTTGGAGCATTGATACAATATCCTGACGCGAATGGACACATTGGCGACATTGAATCCCGTATTGAAAAACTCAAAGCATACAACCTACAAGTTGCTGTTGCTGCAGATATTTTAAGCTTATCTATACTTAAAGCACCTGGTCATTGTGGTGCAGATGTTGTTCTTGGATCCTCTCAACGATTTGGAGTCCCAATGGGATACGGAGGCCCACATGCAGCATTCTTTGCTACAAAAGAATCTTTTAAACGTAATATGCCTGGACGTATTATTGGAATTTCAAAAGATTCCGACAGTAACACAGCACTAAGAATGGCGCTTCAGACAAGGGAGCAACATATCAAAAGAGGCAAAGCCACCTCAAACATTTGTACAGCTCAAGCATTATTGGCTGTTATGGCCAGTATGTATGCTGTCTATCATGGTCCAACAGGAATAAAAAATATAGCAAATCATGTCAATGGATTGGCTTGTTCTTTGGGATCAGGATTGAAAAAAATGAATTTTGAACTTGGTTCTGAAACGTTTTTCGACACGGTATGGATCAAAGGAATTGATGCAAAAAAAATCAAAACACTTGCTGAAAACAAAGAGCTTAATTTTTACATTAAAAATGAAAATGAAGTTACCATTAGTTTTTCCGAGCCCCATACCGCTGAGGATGTATCACTGATTTTAGAACTTTTTTCTCAGCTTGATGAAGAAAAAGGTAAAAGTGAAGCAGAAAAACTGACCTTAAATGATCAATTTAAACGAAATGAAGATGCGCTAACTCAACCTATTTTTAATAGCTATCATTCTGAATCAAAAATGATGCGCTATTTAAAGAAATTAGAAAACAAAGATCTTTCCTTGGTCCATAGTATGATTCCTTTGGGATCGTGTACAATGAAATTAAATGCGGCTAGTGAGTTGATCCCCATTACGAATCCGGCCTTCAGTAATTTACATCCATTTGCTCCTTTAGATCAGGTGCAAGGATATCACACCATGTTTGATGAACTCAATGATGCGTTGTGTGAATGTACTGGATTTGCAGGCATGTCGCTACAACCAAATTCTGGTGCCCAAGGGGAATATGCAGGATTGATGGTCATTAGAGCTTATCATGAGTCTAGAGGTGACAACCAACGAAAAATCATGATCATTCCATCATCTGCCCATGGAACAAATCCAGCCTCTGCCGTCATGGCAGGATTTAAGGTCTTGGTTACGGGTTGCGATGAAAACGGCAACATCAATGTTGACGAATTAAAAAAAGTTGCTGAAGAAAATAAAGATACTTTAGGTGGACTCATGGTTACATATCCATCAACACATGGTGTTTTTGAGGAAGCCATTAAAGAAATTACTGGAATTATTCATGACAACGGTGGACAGGTCTACATGGATGGTGCAAATATGAATGCACAAGTCGGAGTTACCAATCCTGGAAATATTGGTGCTGACGTTTGTCATTTGAATCTGCACAAAACTTTTGCAATACCACATGGTGGTGGTGGCCCTGGAATGGGACCAATTGGTGTCGCTGCACACTTAAAGCCTTTTCTGCCAGGAAGCACACTTGTGAAGTCAGGTGGAGAACAAGCAATCAACGCAATTTCAGCTACACCATACGGAAGCGCCTTAATCCTACTTATTTCCTACGGTTACATCAAAATGCTAGGAGCACAAGGTTTAACAGAATCTACTGAGATTGCCATTTTGAACGCAAATTATATTGCAAAAAAACTAGAAGGACATTATCCCATCTTGTACAAAGGTCGAAATGGTACCGTAGCTCATGAAATGATTTTGGATTGTCGCTCATTCAAGAAAACTGCTGAAGTAGAAGTTGCGGATATAGCCAAACGACTGATTGATTTTGGATTTCATGCACCAACGGTTTCTTTTCCTGTTGCAGGAACGCTAATGGTGGAACCGACAGAATCAGAAGATATAGATGAGCTTGATCGTTTTATTGAGGCCATGATTAAAATTCGTGAGGAAATAAAAGAAATTGAGAGTGGACATGCAGACAAAGAAAACAACCTTTTGAAAAATGCTCCTCACACAGCAAATTGTATCATCAATAAGAATTGGAATTATCCTTATTCACCACAAGAAGCCGCTTATCCTCTACCCTATTTGGTCGATAACAAATACTGGGTACCCGTAAGACGTGTTGACAATGCCTTCGGAGACAGAAACCTTATTTGTGCTTGTCCAAGCGTTGAAAGTTATGTACATTTAGACTAAATGAAACTCGATATACTAGCCTTCGGAGCACATCCAGATGACGTTGAAATATCAATAGGAGCAACCCTTTTAAAATATTCAGCTGAAGGTAAATCTATTGGTATTATTGATTTAACTGAAGGTGAATTAGGTACCAGAGGAAATAGAGAACAACGTTATAAAGAATCGAATAAAGCGAGTGAAATGCTTGGTCTAAGGGTTCGTACAAATCTGAATTTAGGAGATGGTTTTTTTGAAGTCTCTAATGAAAATAAAATCAAAATCATAGAACAAATTAGATTACATCAACCTGAAATTGTTCTGGCGAATTCTCTGAGTGATCGACACCCAGACCACGGAAAGGGTGCTAAATTGGTGGCAGATGCTTGTTATCTTTCGGGTTTGGATAAAATTAAAACTGAACATAAAGGGGTTCCTCAAACTAAGTTTAGACCCCGTCTGCTCATGCATTATATTCAGGACTACTATCTTACCCCTGATTTTATATTAGATGTGAGCTCACATGGTGCTGAAAAGGTTAACCTCGTCAAATGTTACAGCAGTCAATTTTACGATCCCAACTCAAAAGAAATGGATACTCCCATATCTGGACAAGAGTTCTTTAGCTTTCTAGAAGGACGAATGCTGTCTTTTGGTAGAGAGTTAGGGGTGAAATATGGAGAAGGATTTAATATCGATAGAACCCTTGGTACTTCAGATCTTTTTGCCTTGAAATAAAATTAGTGCTTCACCTCTTTTATTTCTTCCGGGTTGTGTTTGTGCTTAAATAAAACCGTAAACAAGATTGCGATTATGAGTGCGTAAATCGCAAATGCCATCCAAGCTCCTTGCCAATCCGTAGAGCCACTAGAAGTAATAAAGAATTCATTAATCGCCCAGCTACTCACAATCGTACCCAAATAAGCACCAAAACCATTGGTCATCATCACAAATACACCCTGAGCACTTGACCGAATAGAGGAGTCTGTTGTTGTTTCTACAAACAAAGAACCTGAAATATTGAAGAAATCAAAAGCCATCCCGTAAATCACACAGGAAAGTAATATCATCCACAAACCATCTGCAGGATTTCCGTAAGCAAATAAAGCAAATCGAAGAACCCATGCAATCATTGAGAAAATCATAACCTTCTTGATTCCAAATTTTTTAAGGAAAAACGGAATAGCCAATATGAAAAGGGTTTCAGAGACCTGTGAAATGGACATAACAATCGTTGAATATTTTACAACAAATGAATCAGCATACTGAGGGATTTCCTTAAAACTATCCAAATACACATCACCATACATATTCGTCAATTGCAATGCTCCACCTAAAAACATGGAAAAAATAAAAAACAGAGCCATTTTATAATTGGCAAATAGCTTAAAAGCCTTTAAGCCCAGCGTTTCTAAAATACTTGAGTCAGCGCTTATGGAACGTTGAGGCGGACACTTGGGAAGGGTAAACGAATAAACCCCTAACAAAATAGCTGCCATTGCTGCAATATAAAACTGATCTCCATTGGCCTTACTACCTGTTAAATTGGTTACCCACATAGCGATAATAAAACCCACGGTACCCCAAACTCTAATAGGTGGAAAAACCTTTACAATATCAAATTTATTTGCTTTCAAGATATTAAATGAAACAGAATTGGATAAAGAAATAGTGGGCATGTAACATAGCATGGCGCCCAGAATATAATAATATAGGATTCCAGGATCATCTACACTAGGCACGAAAAATAAAATAGCACCGTAGCATATATGCAATAGACCATAAAGCCTTTCAGCATTCATCCATTTATCTGCGATGACTCCAACAATGGCAGGCATTATTAAGGAAGAAATCGCCAATGTTGAAAAAACAGCCCCGAATTCTGGGAATGTCCAACCTTTGCCTTCAATGCAATAGGTACCGATGGTGATCAACCATGCTCCCCAGACATAAAACTGGAGAAAACTCATAATGATTAAACGGAACTGAATCGACACCTTAAGATCTTTTGTTTATTTCATCCCTTAACTTGGAGGCCAATTCATAATTTTCATTTTCTAACGCAGCCTGAAGCTGTTTCTCAAGATCCTCAACAGAATGACTAATCAAAGAACTCGCTTCTTTTTTATCTTCAACAGCGGCATCTTCATCGAAAATGTCGTCACTTTCGAATTCATTTTCTTCCTCATTTGTTATTGACGCTTCATCAATTATATTAGAAAGGGTGAAAATCGGACTGTTAAAGCGAACTCCAACAGCGATGGCATCAGATGTCCTTGAATCAATTTCAGAAATTGCACCATCTTTTTCACAAATTAATTTCGAGAAAAAAACACCTTCAACAAACTTATAGATAAGAACTTCTTTGATTACAACATCATAAGTAACACAAAAAGACTTGATTAAATCATGAGTCAAAGGTCGATTTGGAATCATTTTCTCAAGTTCTACGGCTATAGCCTGTGCTTCAAACCCACCAATTACGATTGGTAATTTTCTGTTACCTGCCGCTTCAGACAAGGTCAAAACATAGGACCCAGACTGTGTCTGACTGTATGCTATACCTGAAATTTCTAATCGAACCTTTTGCATTAATTATATCTTCTTTATTAAGATAACATATTTTTATGAAGCCTTGAACTTATTAACGGCTTCATTTAATCTTGGTACTACTTCAAAAGCATCTCCGATGATTCCATAATCAGCTGCTTTAAAAAATGGAGCTTCAGGGTCCGTATTAATTACAACAATAACCTTGGATCCATTTACTCCTGCGAGATGCTGAATTGCTCCTGAAATGCCTATTGCAATATATAAATTAGGTCTGATAGCAACACCAGTTTGTCCAACGTGCTCGTGATGTGGTCTCCAACCAATATCTGCCACTGGTCTTGAACAAGCTGTGGCCGCCCCTAAAGAAACTGCAAGATCTTCAACCATTCCCCAATTTTCAGGACCTTTTAAACCTCGACCTGCAGAAACAACAAGCTCTGCCTCCGGAAGAGGAATTTCTCCTTCTGGCTTTTTGGTTGAAAGCACCTTAATTGAAGGACTTCCCGTATCCACTGATAGCTCCTCAACAGAACATGGGCTGCCATTTTCTTCGGGCTGAATACTATTTGGTAATAAAGATATGATCTTAACTTCTGAATTAACTCTAACCTTACCGAGTGCCTTACCCGAAAATACATTCACATCAACACACCCATCAGCATCTGGTAAAGATATCGCACCTGAAACCAATCCAGCCTTTAATCGAACCGATAACATTGGAGCTACGGATTTACCTAGCAAATCATGAGAAAAAATAATTGTTTTTGCACCATTGTTTTCAACAACACTCGCAATCATTTTCGTTATTTGTTGTTGGTCATCTCCATCGATTGCTCGGTCGACCAAAACTTTTGATGCACCGTATTCACCTAATGAAGCAAGATCGTCTGACGAAGCTCCACCATTGGTTACTGCGATAACATCTCCTAATTTCTTACCATACGTAATGGCCTCATAAGAAGACTTTGAGATGCCATTCGTTGAATTTATATATACTAAAATCATATTATAATTTTTATTGGTTAGATTACTTTAGCCTCATTATGTAACAACTCTACTAATTCATCCATGTTTTCTGGATCAATCATTTTCACTGCAGATTTCGCATTTGGCAAAGCAAAAGAAACAAATTCTGTTAAATTTTCTATTTCTTGAGGAGCTACTACATTTAATGGCTTTGTTCTCGCAGCCATAATACCTCTCATATTTGGAATTCTCTGCTCTGCCATTCCTTTGGCACAACTGATTACCGCAGGCGCATTTAATTCTACCACTTGCAAACCTCCAACGATTTCACGCTCTACAGTTAAGGTGCTACCATTTACATCTAGTTTTGAAGCAAGGGATACAAAAGGAACATTTAATTCTTCTGCTATCATTCCTGCTACCTGAGAACCATTATAGTTGATGGTCTCTTTTCCCGTCAAAATAAGATCGTAATTGTTCTCTTTTGCGTAAGAAGAAATTTGCATTGCTGTATAGTAAGCATCTTTTGCTTCCGAATCAATTCGAACGGCATCATCGGCACCAATTGCCAATGCTTTTCTGATTATCGCATCATCACTAGCGCCTCCGACAGTTATTATTGTTACTTGGCCACCACCTGATTCTTTGATTTCGAGGGCTCTTACCAAGGCATACCACTCATCATAAGGATTCACTATGAATTGAACCCCATTTTCGTCAAACTTTGTGTTCTCTTCCGAAAAAGCAATCTTAGACGTTGTGTCAGGAGCCTTGCTTATACAAACCAATATTTTCATGTTATTCTTCTTTAAAGTGTTGCAAATTTACTGAATTATCTTTGAGAATGAAAGGCGCGTAATTAGTATTTCTTGAATTCGTCAAACTACACCAAAAATAAGGATGTTGCGAATAGAATCGAAGAAGAAAAAGTAATTAAAGCCACCTTTTTAAGCTCTGGATCATACATTGAAGGGTCATTAATTTCAATAACTCTCTTTAAATGTGGATACAAAAATAGTGTTGGGAAGACAGCAATTAGAAAGATCCAATTGTTGTTGAGATAAACATAAACACCGTTTAATGTTGTCCAAATAGACAGACCTGCAAGGATTAAAATTAAATGATAATACTTTGCGCGAGCTGACCCCAATTGCACCACTACGGTTCGTTTTGAGGAGGCAGCATCATTCACAATATCTCTCATATTATTTAAATTGAGAACAGCTACACTCCAAAATCCAATGGTAAAAGCAGGCATTAATGTTAGGGCCTCAAAACGCATTCCGTATAAAATGAAGACACCTAAAACACTCAGGCATCCAAAAAACAAGAACACCATTAAATCTCCAAGACCATAATACCCATACGCTGATTTCCCTACTGTATATAAAATAGCGGCAAAAATAGAAACTCCCGTTAACCCGAGATAAATCCATATCAATGAATCACTTATTAAAGCTGAACTAATATATATTAACACACATGCGGAAGCGAATGAAAGAATCGTGACAAGTACTACTGCATTTTTCATGCTCCGTTGAGAGATCTCCCCAGACTGAATTGCTCTTGTAGGACCTACTCGTTGATCGTTATCCGTTCCTTTTTGACTGTCACCTAAATCATTTGCTAGGTTGGACAGAATTTGAAATAAAACTGTGGTTGAAATGGCTAATATAAAAATCTGAAAATTCCATCCACCATAATAGTAGGCCATTGCTGAACCCACAATTATTCCTGATAAAGAAAGAGGTAACGTTCTCAGACGCAATGCACCAATCCATGCTTTAGTTAATCCCACTGTACAAATTTACAAATTAGAAACATTTGAATAGTACAATAGTTTGAAACAAATTCATATTTTTACGGTCCAATTCGGGATGTAGCTTAGTCCGGTTAAAGTGCGCGTCTGGGGGGCGCGAGATCGGTGGTTCGAATCCACTCATCCCGACTTCTTTTAAAAGTGCTGTTTTGAAAGGCACTTTTCATTTACTTAACTTGGTCAACAACGACCAATAATCATCATGAACAATCCAATAAAAAATCAAGCACAAATTCTGCAAAAAATGGGAATTAATCAGCTCAATCCTATGCAGAATGAAGCCATTGAAGCCATTGAAAAATCAAATGAAGTTCTTATTCTTTCACCCACAGGAACAGGTAAAACACTGGCTTTCTTATTGCCTCTCATTGCTCGACTTGACGCTAATTTGGCTGAAACTCAGCTACTCATATTAGTCCCAGCTAGAGAGCTCGCTATTCAAATTGAACAAGTTGTTCGTGACATGGGAACTGGTTATAAAGTCAATGCGGTATACGGAGGCAGATCTGGTTCAAAAGAAAAAATAGAGCTGACACACGCTCCAACCATCCTTGTTGGAACACCTGGAAGAGTGGCAGACCACATTAGAAGAGATCGCATTACTCTTCACGGTATCAAAAACCTTGTCATTGATGAATTTGATAAATCTCTTGAAATTGGATTTGAAAAAGAAATGAAAGAGATTGTATCGGCACTGCATACTGTAGATCGAAAAATACTCACTTCTGCAACACATAAAGAAGAGGTACCTGAATTTTTAAAATTCAAGAATCCAGTATCACTAGACTATTTGGATACTGCATCAAATATCCTCGACCTATCATGGGTTCATTCTTCAAAAAACACTCTAGACACTCTTTTAAACTTGTTAGAAAGCCTTGGTGAAAAGAGAGGAATCATCTTTTGTAACTTTAAAGACACTCTTGATGGTGTTTCACAATTTTTAAAGGAAAACCGAGTAGAACACTCATGCTTTTTCGGAGGCATGGAGCAAGTTGATCGCGAACGAAGCCTGATTCAATTCAGAAACTCTTCTCAGCGCACATTACTCGCAACAGATCTTGCTGCAAGAGGAATAGATATTCCAGGGCTCGATTACATTGTCCACTATGAAATGCCCCCGAGAGAGGAAGAATTTACGCATCGAAATGGTCGAACTGCACGAATGAATAC
>DAIPZI010000049.1:0-9959 GCA_036782275.1 Crocinitomicaceae bacterium | reverse complement strand
TTAAAAAATAAGGCATAAAAAAACCCCCCTAATGGGAGGTTTTTAAAATTTCGTAAATTTTGTTGCTTATTCAGCTTCTGGAGCAGCGTCCATATCAGCAGCAGCGTCAGCAACTTCTTCAGTTCCTGCAGCAGCAGCATCAGTTACAGCTTCAGTTCCTGCAGCAGCAGCGTCAGTTACAGCCTCAGTTCCTGCAGCAGCAGCATCTTTAGCAGCATCAGCACCGTTCTCAACAGCAGAAGCTAATTCAGAAGCATCTCCACATGCAGCAAATGCAGCCGCAACAAATAATAAAACAAATAATTTTTTCATAACTTTTTTTTTAAATAATTCAATCGCAAATATAAGGTAAACTATTGTTAATCCACAATCAATACTTACAAAACCGGTGTTTTTTCTGTTTTTTTAACATTAGATATAACTAAAGAGCATTGAGAGCAACCATTACTTTATAATATTCGACATTGCCTCAATAGTCTCTATACCTTTCCAAAACGACTTCTTATCAATTAATTCGTTCAATGACTTTTTTAAACCGTCATACTCTATTTGATTTTCGATTGATTCATTTAGATTCTTATACGTCATGTTCCATTTTTTAAATAGTCTTTTTTCAATAGGGGAGTATCCTAATAAGCTAATTTTTTCATGTCTTGGGTCATTCTTTATCAGTTCAAATAATTCATAAATCAATACAGGATCTCCTTCGATGTGTTGAATGAAATTGTTTTTGTAGTTAATTAAAACACCTGTAATCATATGATTTAAATTCTTGATCATTGATTTTTGAATGATGTCTTTAATCTCAGTATTTGATAAGCCCTCCCTTTTAGTACTGATATAACATAAGCTGTAAATCATGTTAACTATTTTATTCTAAAGTACTCATTATAAATATATTCTCTTACAAACTATTTCATTCTTATTTCTTCGGAATTTGGTAAAAATGCCTTTCAATCCTTAAATTAGCATATTCATGAATAAAAATGTTAAATCTCAATTATCTTTTTACAATAACATCTCTGAGCTTATTGTTACCGCAAAAGACGCTGAATCTCTATCAAAAGCTTTGTATGAGATCATAGATGGTTATATTGAGGTTCCACACAGTGCCCTTTTTCTTTGGGATCAAAAAGACGCCAAATTAAAGGTGTTCGGTAGTAGTGGCTTTACAAAAGAAGAGCTTATTGAAGTGGAGAGTACGGCTCTAGATAGGCATCCAGGATGGGTTTTTAAGAATCGAAAACCATTACACATACCTGATATGGATAGTCCAGATGTTCCCTCTTTTATTGCGTCGAGCAAAAGATCTTTCAAAGTAAAATCTAGGCTATGGGTTCCAATCACAACGACAGAAAGGTCGTTGGGTGCATTTGGTTTTGCAAGTCAAGAGCGCAATTATTTTACCGAAGACCATGTAAACGTACTTAATTTTGCTTGCAGATTAGCAGGTAACATTTATTCGAATATTATTTTCTCTCAATCCGAAAAAGAGTACTTAAACAATATGCTTATTTCCTATAAAAAAATAAAGGAAGCGAGTAAGACTCAACAGGATTTTATTGCAAAAATGAGTCATGAGATCAGAACACCCTTAAATGGAATTATTGGCATGTCTAAATTGATTGAAGGAACGCTTTTAAGTAAAACACAAAAAAAATATGTGGACATCATTAATAACCAATCCATGCAATTACTCGGTTTAATTAATGATGTTTTAGACATTTCAAAAGTACAATCACAAAACTTTAAGCTCGTTAACTTTCCTTTCAATTTAAAGGAAGTATTTACGTCAAATATTAAATCCTATGAAATGCAGGCTAAAATAAAAGGCCTTGGTTTTACTTATAAATTTGATTCAAAAATTCATGACAATTTACGTGGAGATTCTTTAAGAATGTCTCAGATTGTGAATAACCTTTTAAGTAACGCCCTTAAATTCACGAAAAATGGATCTGTGACTATTACTGTTAATGACAACAAAAGCACACAAGAATTCCAGAACATTATCATTGTCGTTGAAGACACTGGAATAGGTATTGGAGAGGCAAAGCTTGAGAAAATTTTTGAAGGTTTTCATCAAGAGGATGATTCTATCGTAAGGAAGTATGGAGGAACGGGCTTAGGATTAATGATTACAAAAGAAATTGTCGACCAAATGAATGGAGAAATTTTCGTTGAGAGTGAAAAGGATAAGGGGTCAAGGTTTACAGTCAAATTACGAATAAAGAAGTCGGACCATGATTTGAAAGAAGACGAAATAACTCAAGAGGTATCTCTTCATGGCTTGAGAATTCTTGTTGCAGAAGATAATGAAGTCAATAGTTTTTATTTGCAAACAATCTTGGAGCAAGAGGGCGCCGTTGCATGCATGGCTAAAAATGGAAAAGAAGTTGTCGATTTTTGTGAAAACGGAACTTTTGATTTGATTTTAATGGATATCCAAATGCCCGTTATGGACGGAATCACTGCAACCAAAGTGATTCGAAATGAATTGAAATTAAACACACCAATAATTGCTCAAACAGCAAATACAGTACAAAAGGATATTGATGCGTGTTATGAGGCAGGTGCTTTAGATTTTATATCGAAGCCTTTTACGTCAAGTGAGCTAAATAAAAAAATAGCTCTGAATCTAAATCTAGAGTTGAGAAATAATAAGTCAAAATCCACAGATAAAGCTCCTCAAACATTGTATTCTAGCGTTTTGAATTTAGTTAATGGGAATAAAGAATTCGCAGGCAAGATTATAAGTGTTTTCGGAGAAGATACCCCTAAGAATTTACAAGCATTAAAAATCGCTTTTTCAGCTAAAGATGAATCACAAATTAAAAAGATAGGGCATAAAATAAAGTCATCATTTCGTATGCTTAAGCTTAAGGTTCCTTTTGAATTAAGTTTTTGGATTGAAAATTTCTCTAGTGAAAATCAGTCTTGGAAGGAGCTAGAGGAGCACATTTCTTTATTGGAAAAAGAATGCTCGAAATACCTAAAAGAATCCGTTTAAAAACAACAGTAGCTCTTTTTTTAATATTGTCTTGTTTTATATTGATGAATTCAAAGATGTTTGATATCTTTAGTTTTATTCTATGAAAAGCTTTAGTGAGAACATAATCAGTTTATTAGCCTACAGTCTTTTCTTGTGTTTCATTTCTCTTAATTGCCATTCTCAAGTTCTTATTAATGCGGATGTGAAAATCAATGGCTTCAGGCACAGTTGGGATTGCGGCAATGATGTTGGAGGTTTTAATAGTTTTCCTGATCCAAGGTATAAGGTTTGGGTTGGTTACAATTCTGGAAACTTTCAAAATGTAAATGCAGGTCCAGGTCTATATGGAGGGTGTGCTAACACCTACGGCGGAGACGCTGTATTTTGCTCAACATGGAATCCTGGTTTAATTAGTGCGGCATCATTTAATGCACAGCAAATCAATGAAATAAACGTTGACATGGAAAGCTGGGAGGATGATGGATGTGGAAGCAATTGTAATGCAAATACTTGTTTTTTTAATAGTGATGATACCCGATGTGGTAGATTAAGAATAGGAGATGTTGATTTCTGGAGCGAACCTCCGTGTCAAGACAATCTGTACAATGGCGATTTTACCTCTGGGTCTTTTTTGTCAATGCACAACCGTTGCTCTGACCAAAATGGAGGAGGTTATGGTATTGACCAATTGATAATAAATTGGAGTTTTGCAACCTCTCCCACAATAATTACGCAACCATTCCCTTTTGATCGGGTTCTATGCCCAGGAATTGCAACCACCTTAGATGTGAGCGTTGACGAATGGAACGGATGGAGCTTGGCACAAATTGTTCAATGGCAAATAAGCACAAATACAGACTGTAGCAGTGCATCTAATTGGACTGATATACCTGGAGCGAATACACTTTCATATACGCCCAACGAAATACCCGGAACGCGTCTTTACCGTTGTGTTATTTCGAGTAATTGTTCTAATATAAATACCCAACAAGTTGTTACAGAGTGTGTCAGAGTTACTTACCACCCTTATGCCGCGCCGATAATAAGTCCTTCGTGCGGGACAACCATTGTTCCGGATGTTCCTATTCAGTTTTGTACAACTCTCCCTCCAGATGAAGATGCAAGCGTGGCCATATCTGCGTATACATGGTCGGTGACGCCTTCTACGGGTGTCACAATTTCAAATACAACATCTACATGTACTGATATTACTTTTACAGAACAGGGAGGGTACACGGTTTCACTAACCTATACTGATGTTTGCCCAGAAACAGATGCCGTGGCAACTTGTGTGACTACAATAACCCCTCCAGCATGTGACATGATTTATGTTGATGCCACAAATGGAGATAATAATTTTCTAGGTTTTCCTAATGAGCCTGTTGCAAATTTATGGAGGGCAATGCAACTTGTTGGAGGAGGACGTTATAATATCAGAATTGCAGGAGGTAATTATTCAGAGCCGAACATTATTTATTTAATGGATAATGTATTCATTGATGGCTCATGGGAAAATAATAGCGGTGTTTGGACGAAGACAAGCGCGCAGTCCACCAATTTAACATTTTCCGGTGAGGAGGTGCTAAACAATGCAGTCACTCATCTCGTAGGGCTCAAATCTGAAAACATTTCTGGATGGACACTTCAAGACATTGATGTTACCACAGTTAACGCTTCCGGAAATGCTATTGACGGTCGAGGAAAATCCAATTACGGCGTATTGATTGATAACTCCTCATTCTATGAGATCAATAGATGTACATTTAATATAGGGTCAGCCACAAATGGTTCGAATGGCGCAAACGGCTCGCCAGGCTCAAATGGAGCAATGGGTGGAACAGGTCTTACTGGGCATTGTGATAATAATACAACAAATCGGGTAGGCGGAACTGGTTCAGGATTTGTTGGTGCTGGATTGAGGCAAGGTGGTGCAGGGGGGAACGGTGGAATGGGGTCGGATTGGAATTCAAATAACAATCAAGATGGAAACAATGGCAGTAACGGTGGAGGAGGAGCAAATGGTGGTTTTAGCTTTGGTAGTCAAGGGGCAAATGGCGGTTGTGGGTCGAGCTCTAATCGTGATGGTAGAAAAGGTCAGAATGGAGCAAATGGAACTACAGGAGCTAATGCTATTGCAACTCCTGAAATAACAAATCTTACATTTTTAAATTATTGGACACCAAACGGAAACGCATCATCTGGTTTAGACGGAACCGGTGGTGGTGGTGGTGAAGGCGGCGGCGGCGGCGGCAGGCAGGCAGAAGCGAACTGGTGGGATATTTGTGACAATGGAGGAGGGTCTGGCGGCGGTGGTGGCGGCTCAGGTGGTGAAGGAGGTCAAGGAGGATTTGGTGGACTCGGTGGAGGTGGCTCTTTTGGGATTTATCGATTCAATTCAAACACAGGTGTCATTATTCAGGACATCACTATAAACGTTCCGGGCATCATTCCTAGTGGCGGTGGACCAGGTGGCGGTGGATCAGGAGGGACAGGTGGTCCAGGCGGTTGTGGAGGAGGTGGAAATAATACGAGTACCACATCAGGAGGAGCTACAGGTTCTAACGGAGGGCTTTGTTCTGCTTCACGTGTTTGTAATAGCACAGAAGTTGGCGCCGGTGGCCAAGGAGGAGTAGGTGGAAATGCTGGCAATGGTGGTACAGGACAACCTGGAGCATCTGGTTATTCCACACACATGGTTGTCGACGGTGTTTTTTCTAATCCATCTACGAGTGTTCCAAACCCTACGACAATAATAATGGATTATCCTGTCAATGGAAAGGGGTGTGTCAATTCTGAAGTCGTATTTACAAATGTTGCGAATTCTCCATGGATTCTGAACGGATCTTCGTTAATCGATGACATGAATCCGAATGTGTCTAGCTATACTTACAGCTCAAATCCAGTGTATACCTATTACAGTAATAATGGGATTTATGATATCGAAACAAGTGGGGCAAATTATCAAGATTGGGTTCACATTATTGACGATTCTAGACCGGCAAATATGATTTTTAATAATCCTTCCACCATTTGCTCTGGAGGCACTTTAAACATTAATGCTACTTCTTGGGGTACAGAAATAGAATGGGATTGGGTAATCTATGAGGTAGACGCACTGACGCCAATTCAAACGAGCTCAGAGCAATCTCCTAGTTTTACAATGCCGGTTGTTACAATGCCGACTGTTTACAATGTTAGGTATCGAGTGAGAGAATCTTGTTGTGGTTGGAGTAAGCCCTATTACACTACTTTTTCCGTTACTCCTATTTATGTCCCATTGATCACCGTAAATGGTTCAAATACGCTATGTTCAGGTGATTCTGTTCAATTATCAACAGATCCAGGCATTAATATCCAATGGTCTAATGGTGAGACCACACAATCTATATATGTAAACACACCCGGTCAATACGCAGTTACTGTTGAAAATCTCGACGGATGTATTGGGGAGTCGGCTCCTGTCGAGATTATCGTTAATTCAATTCCTAACCCTGTGATTATCCCTCAAGGTGGTGATACCTCAATTTGTGCAGGAACCGCGGTTATTTTAGAATCACCTCTAGGTAACGCTTATGTATGGAGTACTGGGGAAATCACTCAATCAATATCTGTGGACTCAGCCGGTGTTTACGAGGTGTTTTATACAGATTTAAATGGATGCTCTGCGTCTTCAAATCCGTATACTGTTTATGAGACTTCTGACTCTGTAATTGTTGATGGGAACAGTGTTATATGCCCTGGAGATAGTGTGCTATTGACAAGCTTTTCTCAATACCCAAATCCTTCTAACGTCTACCAGTGGTCTTATAACGGATTGCCCATAGGTAATGCCAATCAAAATGCCATTTATGTCAATCAAACGGGTGTCTATTCTCTGAGCATAGATGCCGGATCATGTTCCGTTGTTTCCAGTGATATCGAAATAATAGAGTTTGACGCAAGTATATCATCTAATTCTTCAGATTCCACCTTGTGTCCCGGAGGCTCACTTGATTTATTATCAAGTCCAGGGGATTCATTTCAATGGTTTTTGGATGGTGTTTTGATTTCAGGAGCCACTAATCAAGTTTTGACAATTACAAATGCTGGAACCTATACTGTAGAGATCGTGGATGGCATTTGCTCAGATGTTTCGGGGACATATATGGTTGATTTTATTATCCCTACTATTGAAAGTAGTAACGGGACAAGTAGTTTTTGCTCAGGATCAACTATCGATTTATCATCTAGTCTTGCAGATAGCTATCAATGGTCTTTGGATGGTATTGATATTCTCAATGCAAACAATCAGACCTTCACGGCAATACAAGGTGGAGTATACGCAGTCACAGTGCAAGTTGGATCATGCACAACAAGCTCTTCTGACTTTACTCTAACAGAAATAATACCTTCAATTACTAGTGGAGGAGGAGTGAATACAATCTGTCCTGGAAACACACTAGATTTGAGCTCTAGTTTAGCCGATTCTTATCAGTGGGCGATAAATGGAGTCGATATTCCTGGTGCAACAGATCAAATCTACACGGCCAGCAGCGAAGGTAGCTATACTGTAACTGTTTCATTAGGCGCTTGCACGAATATTACTTCTTTAGAATTTAATATTACTGAAATCATTCCTATGATTAGTGGGGAAGGAGGTGCATCTACATTGTGCCCTGGAAACACTTTAAATCTAACATGTAGTCCTGCAGATTCGTATCAATGGGCGCTGAACGGTGTAGATATCGTAGGAGCGACAAATCAAATTTACAATGCTTCGCAGGAGGGTGTTTATACAGTGACTACAGTATTGGGATTTTGTAATTCTACTTCCAATGATTTTGATTTAACTTTTTTAACTGCTACAATTTCCAGCACTGGTGGGGCTTCTACATTTTGTAGTGGTAGTGGGGTCGATTTAATAGCTTCAACTGGAACGAGCTACCAATGGCAATTAGATGGTGTTGATATCCCAGGGGCTACAAGTCAATTATTATTTGCAACAAATGAGGGTACGTATAATGTAATTGTAACTGATGGATTATGTTCTTTGACTTCTGCTGATTTTATTTTAAGTGAAATCATTCCACTTATAAGTTCTTCAAATGGAGCAACTTCTTTGTGTCCAGGAACTTCTTTGGACTTAATTTCTACAGTAGCGGACACCTATCAATGGATGCTAAATGGAGTAGATATACTAGGAGCAACGAGTCAGACCTATATGATAAGCGAGGGCGGGATTTATTCCATTACAACCTCAATTGGCTCCTGTACGTCCACGTCTATTGACTTTGCTGTTACAGAGATTGTCCCAATAATCACCAGTACTGGGAATAGTACAATCCTTTGCCCAGGAAGTACTTTGGACTTAACATCAAGCCCAGCGGATTTGTACCAATGGAGCTTAAATGGAGTTGATATCCCAGGTGCTGTGAATCAATCCTATACTGCTACAGCTTCGGGAACGTATGCGGTAACAACTACTGTAGGAATAGGCAGCTCAGGGCCTTTAAACACAAATTCTGATTTTGAATTAGGGCCTGGTACAAATTGTGGTGCACCTACAGATTATGTATGTGCAAATGACGCAGGGCAGGTCTTTGACGGAATTCATCCCGTGTATACGGTAGGTAATCAAGGATGTGTTGGAGGAACAACAAACTTTACAAATTCATTAGGTGCTTACAGTGGAACAGGTTATGTTTATTTCTACGCTGGAGCAGACAATATACAAACCAATCCCTTTCCCTTTTTAGGTGGAGAAAATGTGGATATTTGTATTTGGTATTCAGGTCCTCAAGGAGCAGGAGCTTCAGGGCAAAATACGCCTAACTCATATTTCTCACTTTCCGTTGATGGGGCGCAAGTAGGGCCTGATGTTTTGGTGCCTACAAATACCCCTTGGACTCAACATTGCTTTTCAGTAGTGATGACACCTGGAAACCATACTTTTGGCATTTTATCCGGAGGTGCTGCTCAGTACGCTTTATGGTTTGATGACTTTGAGCTAACAACGGCTAATGGGGCCTGCACATCTACTTCTCAAGATTTTATCTTGTCTGAAATCGTCACAGAAATAGCATCAACAACTGGAGCAACAACGCTATGTAATGGAAATACCATCGAGCTATCTAGCACCTTAGCAGATGCATATCAGTGGAGCTTAAACGGGATCGATCTTCCTGGCGAAACAAATCAAATTATAAATGTTTCGGAACCAGGAAGCTACGTAGTAACCACAACAACCGACGCGTGTATTTTGTCCTCATCAGCCTTTGAGATCACGAACGCTTTTACACAGACTCCAAATATCAGTATCAGTGATACGTTAGGTTGTCTTCCTTTGACTGTTGATTTAAACCATGACATCCCCAATGTTTCAACAAACTGGTTGGTTGATGGTATTGGTTTTGCCAATACACAGTCGACTCAGCTAACACTGAATCAGCAAGGATGTGTTGATTTAGAGCTGATATTAACCAGTAGTTCGGGTTGTGAGTTTACAACAAGTGCATTAGGTGCCATTTGTGCCACACCATCACCAATTGCCTCGTTCTCAATGAATCCGAATGTTATTTCTAATGATCAAGAGGCGATTAGTTTTATCAATACCTCAGATTATGCGGATTCATATTTTTGGGATTTTGGAAATGGATTAAATAGTGACTTAATCAATCCAAGTCAAAATTTCAATGTAAATGAAGCTGGTTATTTAATAACATTAACTGCTTTTAATGATGAAGGTTGTTATGATAGCTATTCCATCACTTTAATATCAAATGAAGTAGGAACTGTATTTGTTCCGAATACATTTACGCCAGATGGAGATGAGCACAATCAAGAATTTTCACCGACGGTTATTCCCGGATTTCAAATGTTTAGCTATTCCATGAAAATATACAATCGATGGGGAGAACAAGTTTTTGAATCTAATAATATTGACTTTGGTTGGGATGGCTCATATGGCCCTAATGCAAAACAAGCACAAGAA
>DAIPZI010000048.1:0-10003 GCA_036782275.1 Crocinitomicaceae bacterium | reverse complement strand
TAAAAATGTGCAGCTTGTTTTGCATTGCCAACATAAAACTCAACATAATCAGTGCCAAGTAAAGGAAGAAAGTCTTGGGCTCCCTCAAATATCTTCTCTAAACCGTATTCAACGTTATTTATATCTTTCATTTTAATTATTTATCCTATTAATGTATCCAAGATTTATAATAATCTTTTACTTCTATTTCTAATGCTTGCTCTGTCAACTTTAAAGGTTTAAATGTATCAACCATTACAGCAAGTTCTTCTGTTTTATCCTTTCCAATACTCCTTTCATACGCTCCGGGATGAGGCCCATGAGGAATTCCCGCAGGGTGAAGTGTAATCTGACCCTTAGAAATATCATTTCTGCTCATGAAATCACCATCAACATAATACAAAACCTCATCGGAATCAATATTACTGTGATTGTATGGAGCCGGTATAGATTCTGGATGATAATCATATAATCTGGGACAAAATGAGCAAATCACAAAAGCAGCTGTTTCAAAAGTCTGATGAACTGGCGGAGGTTGATGAACACGCCCTGTAATCGGCTCAAAATCATGAATCGAGAAGGCATATGGATAATTGAACCCATCCCAACCTGCAACATCAAAAGGATGCGAGGCGTAACAATAATCATAAAGGATTCCTTCTTTTTTAATCTTTACAACAAAATCTCCTTTTTCATTATGAGTTTCTAACTCTTTTGGGGTTCTAAAATCTCTTTCACAATAAGGAGAATGCTCAAGTAATTGACCGAACCAATTTCTATATCGTTTTGGTGTATATACGGGATGCATGGACTCTGTTATAAAATGACGATTATTTTCGTTCTCAAAATCCATTTTGTAAATCATTCCTCTCGGAACCACAATGTAGTCACCATATGAAAACTCTAAATTCCCCACCTGAGAGCGGAGCGTTCCCTTTCCTTCGTGGATAAAAATAACTTCGTCAGCATCTGCATTTTTATAAAAATAATTCTCTTTGAGATTACTCGGTCTTGATAAGTAAAGAGTAACATCGCTATTTGTAAGCACTGGAATTCTTGAATCAATCATATCGCCAACAACAGGTACGTCAAAGCCTTTAAAGGCTCGCATTTGCATATTTTTATCAATGGCTACTTTTGGACTAATGTCTTTCTCTCCAAGTATATCTTTAACTAAAGTAGGTGGATGGATGTGATATAAAAGTGATGACATTCCATCAAACCCAATTGTACCAAACAATTGCTCATGGTATAGTTCTCCATTAGCCTGTCTAAAAACAGTGTGTCTTTTGTGTGGAATTTCTCCTAAGTGTCTGTAAAATGGCATATGTTCATATTGTTATCGACTACAAAATAACAACGAATAACGAAATAAAAAAATGACTATTATCAGTTTTGAACAAATGGACTCAAATAATTAAATTCAAAAGTTAAATTTGTAAAAAAAAATCAAATGTCAAAAATACTCGTAATAGGATCCAGTGGTCAGATTGGAATTGATTTAGTGCTCGAATTACGTCGCATTCATGGTCAAGAAAATGTTATTGCAACGGATATAAAAGAACCTTGCCCTCCGCTTATAAAAAATGGTCCCTTTTACCAATTGGATGTTCTTGATAAAGAGAAAGTCCTACATTTAATTGAAAAAGAAAATATAACCGAGGTTTATTTGTTAGCTGCTCTGCTATCTGCAATTGCAGAACAAAAACCGCATGCCGCATGGAAATTAAATATGGATGGATTATTAAACATCCTAGAACTCGCGAAAGATGGGATACTGAAAAAAGTGTTTTGGCCAAGCTCGATTGCCGTATTTGGCTCTAACTCGCCAAAAGTCGATACCCCACAGCACACAGTTATGGAGCCAAGTACCATTTATGGGATTTCTAAATTGGCTGGTGAAAGGTGGTGTGAATACTACAACAAAAAATATGGTGTTGATGTTAGAAGCATTCGTTACCCCGGATTGATTTCATACAAAAGTAAACCTGGAGGTGGCACAACAGATTATGCTATTGAAATTTTTGAAAAAGCCATTAGTAAGGAACATTTTTCTTGTTATTTGTCAAGAGACACAATGCTTCCTATGATGTATATGGATGATGCCATTAGGGCCACCATTGAAATTATGCAGGCACCAAATGAAAATATTAAGATAAGGTCTTCATATAATGTCGCAGGAATTAGCTTTACTCCAGATCAAATTGCAAAGGGTATTGAGAATGAAAATGGTAAATTAATGATATCCTACAATCCTGACTTCAGACAAGAAATTGCAGACTCTTGGCCCGACTCAATTAATGACAATCATGCCAAAAATGACTGGAATTGGAATGCAAATTTCAATTTAAATAAAATTATTTTTGAAATGCTCAAAGGCTTGTCCTAACTAAGATTCAGCACTGTTTATTTACTTATAATTTACAAGTAAATTGATTTTGTTTAATGTTTTATTTGTTTTGTTAAACATTTTTTGTTTAACTTTACATAAAAATAATTAAACAAAACATTATGTCAACTTTAGAATTCAACGAAGCATTAATCGATATCGAGAACAATCTTCGCTCGTTTGCCCTAGGTTTTACAAGGAATAACGAGGATGCAAAAGATTTAACCCAGGAGACTATGCTGAAAGCCATTACCTACAAAAACTACTACACTCCTCAAACCAACTTTAAAGCGTGGGTATTTACAATTATGAGAAATATCTTCATAAATCAGTACCGAAGAAAAGTGAAGTCGGGTACTATTTTTGATAATTCAAAAGAGTTATTTCTTATAACAAACAGCCCTGGAAAAGATGAAAGCCCAGTTTCTCAAATCGCAACCAAAGACATAGAATCGAAAATTGATGGATTGAGTGAGGAATATAAAGATCCTTTTGTAATGCACTTCAAAGGGTTCAAATACAAAGAGATAGCCGATAAACTTGGAATTCCAATTGGAACGGTCAAAAGCCGAATATTCATTGCCCGAAAAAAATTAATAGATTTGCTTCCAGATTACTCATTTTCCTTAAACTAAAAATGTCTAAAAAAGTCACCATTATCGGGTCCGGAATATCAAGTTTATCCGCAGCTTCGTTTCTAGGAAAAGAAGGTTACGATGTAACTATTATTGAAAAGAATGCCACCATCGGAGGAAGAGCTAGACAATTTGAGGTTGATGGATTTACATTCGATATGGGACCAAGTTGGTACTGGATGCCTGAAGTATTTGAAAACTTCTATAAACAATTTGGAAAAACATCTTCTGATTTTTACAAACTTAAAAGACTCGATCCATCGTACAGAGTATTTTGGAAAGATGATATGCATACAGACATCCCAAGTAATTTGGGAGAACTTAAAAATTGGTTTGAATCACAAGAACCAGGTAGTGCCGAAAAACTAGAACGCTTTTTAAAAGATGCTGAAATCAAATATAAAGTCGGTATGGAGGAATTGGTTTTTAAACCGAGTCTCAGTCTTTTAGAGTTCGCTAATACCAAAGTGTTTAAAGGTTTGGTTAGTATGAATTTGTTTTCCTCCTTTGGAAAATTTATACGAAGCTATTTTAAAAATGAGAAAATAATCGCCTTACTCGAATTTCCAGTCTTGTTTTTAGGTGCCATGCCAAATGAAACACCTGCATTGTATTCATTAATGAACTATGCGGACATCAAATTGGGCACGTGGTATCCAGAAGGAGGAATGCATAAATTTATCGAAGCTTTCGCATCTATAGCCAAAGAAAATAACGTAAAGTTTATTCTCAATGAAGAGGTGATTTCATTTGAAAAAACGGAAAGTCGAGTCACGAATGTGATTACATCAAAAGGAAATTATAAATCCGATATAGTCATTTCAGGAGCTGATTATCAGCACACTGATAGTAAGTTATTAAATGGGTCTGCCAACTACAGTAGTAAATATTGGGACAAACGAGTGATGGCCCCATCGTGTTTGCTTTTTTACGTCGGAGTCAATAAACGTTTAAACAATATTGAGCATCACAATTTATTCTTTGACGAGTCACTTGAGGATCACGGAAAGGAAATCTATAAAAATCCCCAGTGGCCCTCTTCTCCACTCTTCTACTTGTGTGCACCAACTGTTACAGACGAAAGTGTGGCTCCCAAGGGATGTGAAAATTTATTTTTCCTAATGCCCATTGCTCCTGATTTAACGGACAGTGAAGAAAACAGAGAAAAGTACTTTAATATACTATTGAAAAGACTTGAAAAAAGAACAGGCAATGATATTTCGGAGAATATTATCTACAAAAAATCTTTTTGTATCGATGACTTCAAAAACGAATACAATGCCTTTAAAGGAAATGCATATGGGTTGGCCAATACGTTAAAACAGACGGCTGTGTTCAAACCATCCATGCGAAACAAAAAATTAAAAAACTTTTATTATACTGGACAACTTACTATCCCAGGTCCTGGGGTTCCTCCATCTATTATTTCAGGAGAAGTTGTATCTAAATATATACTCAAAAACCACAATTAAATCATGAAAGAAATATTCGACCAATTAAGTAGAGACATGAGTAAAATGACGACTAAACGATACAGTACGTCCTTTTCTATTGGAATTCGGTTTTTACACAATGATTTAAGAGATCCGATTTATTCAGTTTATGGATTTGTTCGTTTTGCTGACGAAATAGTAGACTCTTTTGATGGTCACAATAAATCTTATCTTTTGGATAAGTTTACAACGGATACTTACGAAGCCATTGAAAATAAAATTTCATTAAACCCTATTCTGAATTCTTTCCAGGAAGTTGTAAATAAATATCAAATTCCACACGAATTAATTGACACCTTCTTAAGATCTATGGAAATGGATTTAGAAAAAAAAGCGTATAACAAAGACGGTTACGATGAATATATATTGGGCTCTGCTGAGGTTGTAGGATTGATGTGTCTCAAAATTTTCCTAGAGGGGGACCACAATGAGTATGAAAAACTTAAAAAGTATGCCATGAAACTTGGTTCTGCTTTCCAAAAAATAAATTTCTTACGAGATCTTAATGAAGATTACAACGAATTAGGACGAACTTATTTCCCAGGCATTAACCTCAATGATTTTAATAATACTGTGAAGAAAAACATTGAAAACGACATTGAAGTTGACTTTGAACTAGGCTACAAAGGCATCCTAATGCTTCCCAAAAAAGCTCGTTTCGGAGTTTACATGGCGTATAAATATTATTTTAAGCTCTTCAAAAAAATCAAACGTACAAACGCCGAGGTAATTCTAGAAGAACGCGTCCGAATTCCGAATCGTAACAAAGCACGCATTTTAGTAACGTCCTATGTTAGACATAACTTAAATATGCTGTAACAATGGTTGAAGTACAATTAGTCAATCCCAATGACGAACCTATTGGTTCCATGGAAAAACTAGAAGCACATGAAAAAGGTCTCTTGCACCGCGCGATTTCAGTATTTGTTTTTAACTCAAAAGGAGAAATGTTACTGCAAAGAAGGGCATTAAAAAAGTATCACTCGCCAGGCCTTTGGACAAATACATGTTGTAGTCACCCCTATCCACTTGAAATACCCGAGCAAGCAGCTGTTAGAAGATTAAATGAAGAAATGAATATAGATTCTTCACTTCGATTTGCTTTCAAATTTATTTACAAAACAGAATTTTCAAATGGGCTTATCGAACATGAACTAGACCATGTTTTCATTGGCCATTCAGATGCGACACCTCACTTAAATACTGATGAGGCAGTTGCTTTCAAATGGATTAATATGAATGATTTGAAAAAAGACATTGTAAAAAATCCAGAAAATTACACAGTGTGGTTCAAGATTATCATTGATGAACACTTTAATCAATTAAACGCACACCTATCATGAAAGTGTGTAGACGTGTAAATTTTAATGCAGCACATAGATTGTTTCGAAAAGATTGGTCTGATGAAAAAAATGATTCTGTTTTTGGCAAGTGCAATAATCCAAACTTCCATGGCCACAACTATATTTTGGAAGTCTGGATAGATGGGGAAATCGATCCTGAAACAGGGTATGTAATTGATTTGAAAATCTTAAAAAAAATTATTAATACAGAAATTGTAGAACGTTTCGACCATCGCAATTTAAATTTGGATTGTCCAGAATTTGAGAATCTCATTCCTACAGCAGAAAACATCATTTTGGTTTGTTGGAATCTGTTACGATCAAGTTTAGATGATCAATTTCATCTTCGACTGAAATTGTGGGAAACTGAAAATAATATTTTCGAATACGACGGAAAATAACCGCGGAATAAATCGTAATAAAATATGGGATCTGAAAAATCACTCTTTTGGCATAGAAGAGACCTAAGAATCGAGGACAATTGCGGCTTATTCAAGGCCTTGAACAATGGTGGACAGGTAATTCCAGTATTTATTTTTGACGAAAATATACTTAGCAAACTCGATAAAGAGGATGCTCGAATTTCATTTATCCATGATGAAATACAGCGTGTAAAAAAACAATACCAACAATACGGTTCTGACTTATTCGTTTATTCGGGAGACCCCATTAAATTAATTCCAGAAATAGCAAAAGAATTTGCTTGTACAAGAGTGTATACAAACAGAGATTACGAGCCATACGCATTGGATAGAGACAAAAAGATTTTTGATTTATTAAACGAACAAAACATCAATTTTATCGGCTCGAAAGACCATGTTATTTTTGAAAAAAGTGAAGTCGTAAAGAATGATGGTACACCCTATCTTGTTTTCACGCCTTATTCAAAAAAATGGAAAGCGCTATTTTCTGATCAATCAAAACAGGAATACAATACGATTGGATTGGTTGACAACCTTATTCAAGTAAAAGAGAAACAAAACCTGATTGATTTAAAAGCTATGGGGTTTGAATACACTCCACAAGCCATTCCTCAAAAAGAGGTGGCAAAAGACATTATTCAATCGTACCAAAATAGTAGAGATTTTCCATCAAGAAATGGGACATCAAGGCTAGGTATTCATTTAAGATTTGGTACGATAAGTATTCGAGAACTGGTAAATCAGTCTGAGAATTTAAGTGAAACCTTCATCAATGAATTGATTTGGCGAGACTTTTATCAAATGATCATATTTCACTTTCCCCATTCTGCAAAAAATTCCTTTCGAAAGGAATATGATTTAATCGAATGGGAAAAAAACATGGACCATTTTGAGCTTTGGTGCTTGGGTAAAACAGGCTACCCTATCGTTGATGCTGGAATGAGAGAGTTAAAGCAAACAGGTTACATGCATAACCGAGTACGAATGATTGTTGCCAGTTTTTTAACCAAGCATTTACTTATTGATTGGCGGCTTGGCGAAGCGTATTTTGCGTCTAAGCTACTTGATTATGAATTGGCAAGTAATATTGGTGGCTGGCAATGGGCAGCAGGAAGTGGTTGTGATGCTGCACCGTATTTCCGTATATTCAACCCAACTACTCAACAGCAAAAATTCGATGGTGCATTTAAATACATAAAAAAATGGATTCCTGAATTCGGATCAAGTAGCTATCCGGATCCAATAGTCGATCATAAATTTGCAAGAGAAAGAGCCCTAAATAGATTTAAAATAGGATTAAAGAAAATATGAAAACTGGAGAAAAATGTCCTCAATTTAAAGCTGTTAATCAGGATGGCGCACCATTTGACTCAAAAGACTTAATTGGAATAAAAAAAACCGTCATTTTCTTTTATCCAAAGGATTTTACTCCTGGATGTACCAAAGAGGTGTGTGAGTTCAGAGACCAATACGAAGAATTTAAGGAATTGGATTGCGAAGTTATTGGCGTTTCATCAGACAGTAGTTCGAGCCACTTGGCCTTCTACAAAAAATACAATTTAAATTATCATTTATTGTCCGATCCAAAAAATACAATTCGCAAATTATTTGGTGTGCCCAAAAATCTGTTTGGATTAATTCCTGGAAGAGTGAGTTATGTCATGGATAAAGACGGAACCGTCATCGGAATTCATAATTCTCTTACAAATTCAACTACTCACATTGCTTTTGCACTTGATTGTTTAAAAACGAAGTCCTAAAAAAATTACCCGTTTAATACTCCCCGAGAAATCACAATTTTTTGTACCTCAGAAGTTCCCTCATAAATTTGAGTAATCTTCGCATCTCGCATTAGACGCTCAACATGATATTCTTTCACAAAACCGTAACCACCATGAATCTGAACAGCTTCTACTGTTTGCTCCATAGCCACTTTGGAAGCGTAAAGCTTCGCCATAGCACTCGATTGGTCATAATTTCGACCATTGTCCTTATCTAAAGCACTTTTATAGACAAGCATTCTTGCAGCTTCAATTTCAGTTGCCATATCAGCCAATTTAAACGCAATCGCTTGGTGCTTGTAAATTTCCTTACCAAAAGCTTTTCTTTGTTTTGAATACTCAGTTGCAAGTTCAAGACCTCCGGCAGCAATCCCAAGTGCTTGAGAAGCAATTCCGATCCGTCCTCCTGACAATACTTTCATTGCAAACTTAAAACCAAAACCATCCTCACCAATTCTATTTTCTTTTGGCACCTTTACATCATTGAACAATAAAGTGTGGGTATCACTACCACGAATCCCCATTTTATCTTCTTTTGCACCAACAATAAAACCGTCCATGCCTCTTTCAATGATAAAGGCGTTAATCCCTTTATGACCAAGCTCAACATTGGTTTGAGCAATTACTAAATAAACACTAGCAGAAGAACCATTCGTAATCCAGTTTTTTGTCCCATTAAGCAAATAATGATCTCCTTTATCTATTGCCGTTGTACTTTGAGAGGTCGCATCAGAACCTGCTTCAGGTTCAGACAGACAAAAGGCGCCTATTTTCTCTCCTGTCGCAAGAGGTACTAAGTATTTTTGTTTTTGTTCTTCGTTGCCAAATTTATCTAATCCCCAACAAACCAATGAGTTGTTTACTGACATACAAACGGATGTTGAAGCATCAATTTTAGAAATTTCTTCCATTGCCAGAACATATGACAAAGTATCCATACCACTCCCACCGTATTTTGGATCTACCATCATACCCATAAACCCGAGTTCAGCAAGCTGTTTAATCTCTTCAGCAGGAAACTGTTGATCGTTATCCCGTTGAATAACGCCTGGTTTTAAAACGTTTTGTGCAAAATCTCTAGCGGCTTCTTTTACTGCGAGGTGTTCTTCTGATAACTCAAAATTCATATTGACGAAAAATTTAAATTAATTTTAACAAAATTACGGAATTATTGATGTAGTTGAAAAAAATACACCATGTTAAAAAAAGAAATCATTGGTTTAATGAGCGGCACATCCCTCGATGGATTAGATATCGCACATGTTGAGTTTTTCTCTGTGAATAATAAAGTGACCTATAAGCTAATGAAAACAAGTACGGTAGCTTATCCAAACAACTTGCTAGAACAACTGCGAAAGATAAATTCAGCTGAAATTGATGAAATCCAAATACTCAACAAAAAAATAGGATCTTTTTTTGCTCAACAGGTGAATCTATTCATTTCTGAACATGGGATTTCTAAAAACAACATCGATGCCATTGCTTCTCATGGTCAAACCATTTTGCATCAACCTGAAAATGGATTTACACTACAAATCGGTTGCGGAAGCACCATTGCCTTTTTAACAGGGATTAACGTTATAAACGACTTTAGATCATTGGATGTCATTGCCGGCGGACAAGGCGCACCTCTTGTACCCATTGGTGATTTTGATTTGTTTGAATCAAAGGCAGCCTCTTTTCTGAATATCGGTGGATTCTGTAATATTAGTTTTAAAAAAGAGCATGTAATTCATGCGTTCGACATCTGTCCGGGCAACTTACCACTGAACCATTTCGCAGGAGAATTAGGACATGATTATGACCCAAACGGGGAGCTTGCTCAAAAAGGAAAAGTGAATATTGATTTACTTCAAACCTTAAATTCACTTGACTTTTATAAACAAATGGGGGCCAAATCTCTTGGGACAGAGTGGCTGGATAAAAACTTTTACACAAAATTTAAGAAGGATGAAAAAACC
>DAIPZI010000047.1:0-10128 GCA_036782275.1 Crocinitomicaceae bacterium | reverse complement strand
GAATACATACTTCCAAAAACACCTTTGATGCCAAAAACGCCTTGTATTGCAAGGATCGGATATTTTGAGCGAAGACTCGTTCGGTCAAACGCCCCTGAAATAAACTCCTCGTTTTTTGCCCATCTTATTCGAGCCGTTATTTCGCTTGTTTTTATTTGAGAGATGGTATCAAAAGATCCATTTTGCGAATTGCCTTGTAAATAATTAGCTAAGCCTAAGGGCCGGTATTCTTTCCATTCAAGTCCAAGAAAGGCAACAATGTCTTTTTTGATGTCTTTTTCTATGCTCAAGCCCGCTTTTGTGATAAAAGTCAACTTGTCAAAAGGAGCAGTACTGAGAACAGTAGCGAAGGTATTACCCATTGAGACGGCATATGGAGAAACGCCTATTTGTTCAATGTCGTAATTGTAAAACAGGGATAGTAAAGATCTTTTTCTTTGTGATAGGTTCAGTCGAATAAGGCCTCCATATTTTATTCTTTTGTCTCCAAAGCCATAAGCTCCATTGAGTCCCAATTCAATCTTTTTTGAAAACGTATTGGAGGTTCTTAAAGCCAGTCCTAAGCGAAATTTCTCTACAGGGTTCATGCTAACTAGTGAAAACACGTTCCCTAACTCGAGTGGGCCAAGAGGATGATATCCGGTCGTTGCCATGTAAGCCAGGTTTTTAAGTCGTTTAAAATAAGGCGTCTCGTTAAGAGAATCAATCATGTTGCTAATGCCTTGCTCTTGTTTACTAAGCTTTTTTGTTCGTAATGATTGCCATTCCTCTTTTGTTTTCGAATTTGCGTCTGCTGCAATTTCGACAGTGTTTTGCGTATTGTAGAATAGATCATCCTTCTTTCTATTTATAATAAACTCGCTCCTTTCACTGAATTTTCTCGCATAAAAACCATAAACTTTTGATTTTTTTGTCAACTTGATGTCAGCGATGAATCGTTCTTTTTTGAGCATCCAAAAGGCATTATTTACCTTTTCAAAATCATGCCTGAAATAGAAGTCTTTCACAAAATTCAAGTTGGCACTGGGCGATACATTTGCTTCGATTCGTTTAATGGCAAATGTGCTGTCATTGACCCATAAATCGCCACTAAAACAGAGGTCTCGTTTTCTTTTAGGTATAAAATGAAGCTTGTAGCACCAATTCTCATCTATAAATGCTGAGTCCTGTAAATAGTATTTGTAATAGTTTTGACAAGAGTTAGAAATTGGGCTGACAAAAGACTTACCAAATATTTTATAATTATTATCATAAATATTAAGCTCAAGGTACATGTCTCCTAAGAATTGATTTACTTGCAGGTTTTCAATGCCGGTCGTTTGACTTGCTTCAATAATTTCTCGTTTAGTATTTGGTTTGGTTTTAAAATAATATTTGGATACAGATTCACTTAAAATAACGGGAAGAAAACCATCTCCACCGTCCGTAGAGTCTAAATAATTGAAGATGACATCCAGCTTTCGAACCATTTTTTTTGATTTGAATTCGTCGCTAATATTATTCAGGTCAAATTGAATTTTATTGTAAAGCCGGTATTCATAGGCATCTAATTTGTCTTTGTTATTGTTCTTCTTGTTCGCAATAACATTGCGAATTAAAATAGTTGAAGGCAGCTCGTCCGGTGCTTTTACTGTAATTTCTTCAAAATCCTTAAATAAACTTTTGAGCTTAAAGTCAATATTGATTCGAATTGTGGAAGTTTCCGGATTTTGTGTTTTAGTGATCCATTTGGATGAGTTCGCATATCCGATGTATGAGCATTTAATTGAATCTCCAAGCGCTGTTTTTGTAGCTGAGATGTTGTAAAAGCCAAGGGAGTCTGATAATGATGCTCTCTTTGAATTTAGGAGTTGAATTTTTGCATATGGTAGAGCTTCACCGGTTCTTGCATCTGTGATTTTTCCGAATACGCGAATGTCTTGTCCGTATAGAATTTGAAAACAGAATAAAAAACTGGAAGCTAAAATGTATTTATACATATGTCTTTAATCTCTTTCTTTTTTAAAGGCCTTTTTTGAAACAAGAATACCAATCTCATAAAGTATGAGGATCGGAATAGAGACAATAACCTGAGAAATAACGTCAGGTGGTGTAATGAGCGCCGATAGGATCAAGATAACTACAAGTGCGTGCTTTCGGTATTTTTTTAAAAATTCGGGAGTAATAAGTCCAACTTTTGAAAGCAAATAGATGATAACGGGCAACAAGAAGAATAATCCGGTGTAAAATACAGTGGACAGGATGGTACTCATGTAAGAGCTAATGGTGAAGTCATTTCTGATATCGCCACTAATCTGATACGAACCAAAAAATTGAATACTCAAAGGAGCAACAACAAGATATCCAAAGCTTATGCCTAAGAAGAAAAGAAGACTGACGTAAAAGACGATTCCTTTGGCCATTTTTTTTTCCTTGAATTTTAAACCTGGCTTAAGAAAGGCCCATATCTGATAAAAAATGAAAGGAAATCCTAAAACAAGTCCTCCCATAAAGCTCATCATTAAAGCATAGCCAAACTGTCCAGATACAGTCATGCTTTGTAATTGAACAGGAATATCTTCAACACACGTTCCAAACCATTGACACATTAATCGGAAAGAAATAAAGTCATGACTTTTCATGGATAGGAAAACATTTTCCATGATCCATTCTTGGAAAACCCAAATCACGATTCCAATAGATACAATCGCAATGGCGCATCGAACTAACCTCCATCTGAGCTCTTCAAGATGCTCAAGAAAGGACATCTGAGTATTTTCCTTTGTTTGTTTTTCGGACATGTGTGTTCTAAGGGTGCAAATTTAACCAAAAGGCTAGACTTGTTAGGGTTTTATTTATAAAGAATGTAATGGTCGTAAATTGTTTACGATGTGCAGCAATAGTTTTGATTAAAAATTACAACATGAATGTACTATTTGACATACAAACCATAAAATTCAACTCTTTGAGTGACTGGTTAATTCTTAATGGAACACTTAAGCAGGGCACATTGAGTAGCGAAATGATCTTGAAAGTGGAACAATCGTTCCTGAATAAGATACTCAATCAATTACAAGGAGAAAACCCAAATACTTCCATTAATGATTGTTTAACATCGTATCAAGATGTGCGCATCAAAGACTACGTATTCGATTTAGAAACTATGGAGAATACTTCTATTCCTATGGAGGACATTAAACGTCTTTCCTCAACAGAGGAGTATAAATTTATACGAGCCTAAGGCTGTATAAAGACCGTTTCTTCGTTGACAAGCTCTGGTTCAATTTTAATGATTCCTTGACCAATTTTATTTAGTTTCTGAGCTTTGATGTCAAGAACAGCAACTCCAGCTTGTCCTAGTTGATAGATATCATTGTAATTAAATGAAGCCAAACCTGCAGCATTGGTGTAAGCAGTGTCGAATATGGCTACAACTTGAGGAGTACCTTGGGTATTTGTTCCGTAAAGAACCACCATAGCATCTTCTACAATTGCATTAGATTCGTCTCGAACATATATGTTGGCAACAGTATCTGCTTTCTTTCTACAAGAGAAAAACACCCCAGAAACGACTAGAGCAAGCATGATAATTAAAAATTTCTTTGAAGAATTCATATCTCTTTAATTGGGTAAATAAATTGTTTCTACAGAAGTTGTGTTGATTCTACACCGGGTATAACCAGAAGCCTCTTTATTGTTTGACTTTACAAGGATGTCAAAATAACCAGTGGTGTTTTCCTCTCCAGACGTGTTGAAATATTCGTCCATATCAACGGTTGTAAAACCAGATGAGTTGGTGTAGGATGTGTCTACAAACTCCAAAGTTGGCGGATTGGATTGTTGATCACCAATGACAACAACTCTTGCACCGTTTACAAGTTGGTTTGTTGCAGAACGAACAAAAACCTTTAAAATTGCTGGGTCCTTTGGTCTACAACTTGTAATCAATAGAGCTGAAAACAGTATTGTAAGTAAGAAGAGTTTTTTCATTGCCATAATTCTATATTCAAAGTTAAGTTATTATTTTATTATATAATAATATCGTCTACGTTTCTTTATCCAAAGTGTTACTCAATCACTATATCAAGTTGATTGTTGCTTTCTTTTGATAGCTCAATAATTGCTGTTCCTGTTTTGTCATTTTTCTCTGCATTAACCTTTAAAATTGCCACACCACTTTGTCCTGGTTGATATATGTTATTTAAATCAAAAAGAACGACACCGTTTGAATTGGTCTCAGATTCATAAACCGCCTCAAGGTCAGGGGATGGAGAAACCGTTGATTCTCCTGCCACATAAACCAAAGCGTTTGGTACAACATTACCGGCATTATCTTTTACAGTAACCTCCAAAGTTGTTGGTTGAACTTTATAACAAGATGAAGCAAGCACAAATAGGCAGGAAAACAGGAATATATTCTTAAAAGCCATTTGATTTACTTTTGTTGTACTTTTGTATAATACATTTAACTAAGGCAATAAGTTACATTTTACATTGATGATTGAACAAATTCAAAAAATAGAAGAAGAAATAACTGCTTTTAAATTTAACAATGACGCTGACATTGAAAAATTCAGAATACACTTCCTTGGTTCAAAGGGACTTGTAAAGGGTTTGTATGCATTATTGAGAGAGGTTCCTAATGAGGAAAAAAAAATGTTTGGTCAAAAAATCAATGACCTTCGGACAGTTGCCGAAAACACATTGAATAGTGTCAAGATTAAGAGTTCTAAAAAAGACACGAAAAAAGTAGAGGAAGATTTAACGAAACCGGTTGGTGAATCAGTTCTGGGTAGCCATCATCCCTTGTCCATTATAAAAAGGGAAATCATCGATATTTTTAATAAAATTGGTTTTTCCATTTCTGAAGGGCCTGAAATTGAGGATGATTGGCATAATTTTTCCGCCTTGAATTTTCCGCCAGAACATCCTGCTAGAGATATGCAGGATACTTTTTTCATTCAAAAGGGAGAGGAAGAGATTGCATTGAGAACACATACGAGTTCAGTTCAAGTGCGCGTCATGGAAAACAACAGACCTCCAATCAGAACCATTTCCCCTGGAAGGGTTTATCGTAATGAGGCCATTTCAGCTCGTGCACATTGTTTCTTTCATCAAGTTGAGGGACTATACATTGACGAGGACGTGTCATTTGCTGACTTAAAACAAACCTTGCTCTATTTTGCAAAAGAGATGTTTGGGGAGAAAGCGGAAATTCGTTTGAGACCGTCTTATTTCCCTTTTACTGAACCAAGTGCTGAGGTAGATGTTTCATGTACAATATGTAACGCTTCAGGATGTAATGTATGTAAGTATACAGGTTGGCTTGAAATATTAGGATGTGGCATGGTTGACCCGAACGTTTTGAAAGCAAGTGGTATTGATTCGGAAAAGTATTCTGGATTTGCATTTGGAATGGGCATTGAAAGAATCGCACAGCTCAAGTATAAAGTCAATGACTTGAGGATGTATTCAGAAAATGATATTCGGTTTTTAAATCAATTTAAATCAGAGCTATAAAATGGCGTGGATAGAGTTAAACGAGGAAAGTCAATTTAATAAAGAGATCTTAGGGAGTAAATCAGGACTGCATGTTGTTTTTAAACACAGCCCAAGATGTGGAATCTCTTCTTTTGCACTGAAAGGTTTTGAACGTTCAAGTTATTTTAAATCCTCTAATGATTCGTTATGGATTTTGAACGTATTGGAGTCTAAGAATCTTTCTTTACAGATTGCAAAAGACATGAATATCCGGCATGAATCTCCTCAAATTCTTGTTTTTTCTAACGGAAAGGTAATCCATCATGCTTCACATTCAAGTATTGATGCTGATTCAATTGAAGGAATGTCATAAATTTCAAAAATGAAAAAACCTTATTTTTTATTAATTTCTTTATCCCTAATTGTATTATTTTTTTCTTGCACAGACGCTGTTGAAAATGACGATAGTCAGATCATTGAGTTTGGTTTTGACTCAAACCGTTTAAACTACAGTGTTAAAAAAGAAGGTGTATTATCTTTTGTATGCAAAGGAGCAAAGGCAATGGATGATGTAGAGTTGTATGTTAATGGCGCGAAATATAAATCTTGGACCAAGCCATCATCTGGTGCTTTTCAAGTTGATATTGATTTGGCCCTGGGCATATACTCTATGGAACTTCGAGGTTATCAAAAAAACAAGCTCGTGTCTGCTGATGGAAGAAATTTAATTGTAAACGCTGCAGAAAAACCATTGGAGTTGATCTATGATTTCAAGGCGAGTCACCCTCATAATGCAACACACTTTACTCAAGGGTATGAATTTTATAATGGAAAGCTTTTTGAATCCACTGGGAATCCAAATAATGATGGCTCCACCAAGATTGCAGAGATCAATGAACAAACGGGCTTATCTATTCGGGAAAAAGAACAACCGAATCCGATTTTTGGTGAGGGGATCACAATTTTAGGATCAAATATATATCAGATATCGTGGCAAAATCAAAAGTGTTTTGTGTATGACTTGAACACATTTGAATTAGACACCTCTTTTATCTATCAGGGTGAAGGATGGGGTCTTTGTAATGATGGTGAATCTATCATAATGTCAAATGGTACTCATGAGTTGGTTTACAGAGATCCATCAAGCTTTAATGTGATAAAGAGAATTTCGGTTCATACAGACAAAGGAGCGGTTACCAATTTAAACGAAATCGAATTTCATAATGGTAAGGTTTATGCTAATGTTTGGATGGGTGAACAGCGGCGTCAGCAAGACTCAGGGATCGATTTAACGAAGATTGTGGAAATTAATCCGAAGGAAGGATCCGTTACAGGTGTTCTTGACATACGGGGTTTGATTGAAATGTCAAATAAAAAAGGGGTCCCGAATGGGATAGCTTATCGAAAGTCAAGCAATACGTTTTGGCTAACAGGTAAATACTGGAATGAAGCTTACGAAGTTCAGATCACTACTAAAAGTACACTGGGAGCACGTTAAATTGGCCCTTGTTGTACATCAATGTTGGGAATGGAATTTTAATGCAATTAATGATTTCAAACAAAGAGCTTAAAAATTTAGACTTCACATCTAATTCAGTTAAATCTACATCTAGAGAGAACAGAAGCTCCCGACTACTGTCATAGCCCAAATATGATCCTGAATCCCCTTTTAGCCTTCCATCAATACTATGTCCAAAACTTAACATTAACCATTTGGGCCATGCAGAAACGCCTAAATTGCCTGGAGAAAAGCAGATCCAATAAGATTGGCCATTGTAATCTTTCAAAAGTGATTCTAATGCGCTATTCCCGAGAACTTCAGGTCGAATATCAGAAAAATGGGTGGGGTGAAATGAGAAGTTGGGTTGAAAAATTTGTTTCGAAAAATATTTTTCTTGAAATAAAAACAACCCCGAGCCAATAAGATTCGCCCCTGCATCACTAAGTGAAAAACCCCAATCAGAACTGAATCCATCCATGATTTCTATGGTGCTCATGTACCCTATGGCAATACTAGCAGACAATAATCTGCTTTTTTGAGGGTTTAAGCCACACCATTCATATGCATTACTAATAGTTTGCGTTAATTTATAGGCAGACATGGTGTGTCCAAGCTTGTCCATTTGCATCCAATTCTTAGAATCGTCAAAAAAGTGGAAAGACTCTCGAGTCTCCTTACTGTACCAAAGCTGATGAAGGCCTACTAAACTGCCAACTGATAACGCACCTAAAGTAGTATTTGCAATTAAAAACCGTTTTGGATTTGTTTTTGTAGTTTCATTCTTCTGAATTTGAGCTGTGGAATGATACTGAATCGAAATAAAACAAATAAAAAACAGAAATCTCATGACTCGAATTTAGAGAATAATATCTATAATTACGCGTTTGAGATATACGCATCTTAGAATAAAATAAATTTTATATGGTTAAAAATAGAAAAGATTGGAACGACATAAAAAGCAATGATAGCTGGTCAATATTTAAGATAATGTCGGAGTTTGTGGAAGCCTATGATCGAATGGCGAAAATTGGACCTTGTGTGTCAATTTTTGGATCGGCGAGGACAAAAGAGGAGAACCCTTATTATAAGCTAGGCGTTAAGATTGCTAAGGATTTATCAGAAAGAGGATACGGAATCATTTCGGGGGGCGGGCCTGGAATCATGGAAGCTGCTAATCGAGGTGCTCAAAAAGGAGTAGGTGCGTCTGTAGGACTAAACATTGATTTGCCATTTGAGCAAAATCACAATCCTTACATTGATCCACCTCACAATTTAGAGTTTGATTATTTCTTCGTGAGAAAAGTGATTTTTGTAAAGTATTCACAAGCTTTTGTCATAATGCCGGGAGGATTCGGAACCTTAGATGAGCTTTTTGAGGCCATGACCTTAATACAGACAAAAAAAATAGCCAAACGTCCCATTGTTCTAGTTGGGACAGACTACTGGCAAGGATTAACCTCATGGATTAAAAAGACCATGCTAAACGAAGAAAATAATATTTCTGAGTCTGACTTGGATTTATTTAGAATGGTAGACACCTCTGAAGAGGCTGTGGAGTATATTGAGGAGTTTTTCCGAACAAACTCTTTAACTCCCAACTTCTAATTCTTTAAAAGACTTTATATTTACAAAGTGAAAGAGAAACTTAAATTATTTTTTCAAAAACGATTCTTTGTCGTGCTCAAGCAGTTTGTTTGGTCGAAGTTTTTTTTGATCAATATTGGGATCGCAGTGCTTTTTTATTTCATTGGGATTTTCTCAGTGATTAAATATTTGGATTTTTATTCCAATCATGGAGAAGAAATTGCTGTCCCAAATTTAGTAGGCAAAAAGTCATCCGAGGCCAAAATGAAGCTTGAAGAGCTCGGCTTGAGTTATGAGATATTAGACAGTATTTATGATCCAGACTTGCCAAACGGAATAGTCAAACAGCAGATGATCGAACCCACCTCTTTTTCCAAGGTGAAGGTAAAGGAAAACCGAATCATTGGTTTGAGGCTATCAAAAAAAACAGACCTTACCGAAATGCCTAATTTGGTTTTCAAGCATGTTGATTTTGCTCGCGGAATTATTGAAAATAGAGGTTTTGACTCGAAGATTGAATATAAACCGACTAAAGAAGCCAATGGTTCCGTTCTTGAACAATTGTACAAGGGAAAACCTGTGCCATCTGGAAAACTCATTCCTGTTGGTGCTGAAATCACGTTAATTGTAGGGAAAAACGAGGTTGGAGTTCTAACGAGTCTTCCCAATGTAGTTGGTATGAATTATCAAGATGCCTTGAATTTATTAAACACTAATGGATTGACTTCGATCTCTACCATTTGTAATGATTGTGAGACGATGCAGGATACACTTTCAGCCGTTGTTTTTGGTCAATCTCCTGAATATGTTCCTGAAAAAACGATAGAGCGTGCCCAACAAATTGTTATACTCATTAATGCTGGAGCAAATCAAATTGAAGAACCAATAGAATGATATTAAAAAACAGTTTTTTCTCCTTTTTCATCTGTTTTATGTGTTTTTCGGTTGAGGCACAAAATATGGAAATGGCCCCGCTAGCCTCCAACCCCCATATTTCAGTAAATCATGCGTTGAAAAGCACATCAATTGACAGTACATTTATCTATTTCACCGACACCATAAATCTTCCTTTTTTTGATAATTTCACTGTAAATAATATACAACAATATACACCTGATTATTCCAATCCATCAACCACTAGCGAGCTGTATTATTTAATTATTGATCAGGCAACAGGACTTCCCATCCCCAATGAAAATTATTTCACGAATCAGGTGACATTTCATCGTTATATTGATCTCGCTAATGATACCTATTCTGATACAGTTTTTACTCCATTAAACGCAGAAATTGCAGATTTCACGTCATACCCAGTTCAATATTCACCTTTGGCATTGTATCCGCCTTATTATATTTATGATACAATCGGTGTGGGTGACACTCCGGACACAATTTGGATTGAAGAGCCGCCCTATTTTCAAGATTCTGTAAGACAATTTTTCATGCCGGTATCGGATGCAGACAAGTTGTGGGTGGACAATTATGTTTATCACAACTTTAGATTTGGCCTCAATCCTCAAACCCTTGGTGTGATGACTTTTGATGGCCTAGATGCAAATGGATATCCTTATGCTATAGGCACA
>DAIPZI010000046.1:2065-10133 GCA_036782275.1 Crocinitomicaceae bacterium | reverse complement strand
AAATTCTCTCCGCCTTGTTTTTTTATGTCAAGCATTACCACGGACTTTCCAAATTCTCGGGCATAGGATGTGGTGTCAGAATTCCCGAAAAAGACATCGGCTACGTCTTCCAAATAGACCGGTTTGTTTTCATCCTGCTTAATGACTGTTTTTTGAAGTTCTTGCGCGTTTTCGTACTCTCCCTCAATGCGGATTGTTTTTCTAACATCGTCCATAAGAATTTCACCTCCTGGAATCGTTTGATTTTCTGCCTTTATGGCATTTTCAATATCATCAATTGTTACATTCACGGCTTGTGCACGAATCGGATCCACCTCGATTCTCATTTCTTGTTCAGGAAGTCCTCGGATATCTACCTCACTAATTTCTCCCAATTCTTCAATCTTTTTCTCAAGATCTTCTGCAACGCCCTTAAGCACTCGTGCATTCTCAGCTCTTAGGTTAATGTTCAGAATTGGCATTTGTGAGGGGTCAAGCTCAAAAATATTGGGTTCAGTAGGCAATTGGGGAAAATCGCTTTTTGTTCGAGCCTGATCAACAGCATCTTTGACTTTACCTAAAGCCTCATCAACCGGCATTTTAAAGTCAAACTTCACTCTGATAGTTGTATATCCATGAACAGAATTAGAATTGATTTCGTCAACAAGTTTGATTCCACCAATTTCTTTTTCAATGGCCTTAGAAATCTTTTCAGACATGTATTTCGGTGATGACCCTGGCTTTGCAATACCTATGTATATTTCAGGTATTTTCAGCTCTGGAAAATTCTCTTTCGGCATTGTCTGATACGCGGCCATACCTCCAACGATAATGACGAGTGCAATTAGGAATACTGTTTTGGCATTTTTAACTGCCATTGTTGTTAACCCGAACCCTTTTGAATTACTCATTTTAAAACTTATTTAATTCTTACAATGTCTTTTTTGGTGATTCCTCTTGCTCCACTTTCTATTATAAGAGTTCCAGCATTTATGGATTTGTTTTCCTCGATTAGGGCTTCGCCTTTGTATGAGGTAATTGTATTTATGAAAATTTGTTCCACTGTATACGTTTCTTTTTTCGATTTTTTAAGAATCCATACATAATCGTTATTATTCTGATTTTTTAGAATGCTTTTTGATGGAATAACGAGACCTGAATCAATTTTTAGGTCGGTAATTTCAACTTCTGCAAGCATATTCGGCATCAAAGAAGTGTTATTATTGACCTCAGTTCTGATGGTGAAAGTTCTGTTTGTTGGTTCTATAAAATTGCCTACACTTTTAACTTTAAGATTCATGCTTTCCAAATCGTAATTGGGAAAAGAAACGTTTAACTCAGTACCTTTCTTTACATTTTTAAAATGTTTTTCTGATACGGAGGCTATAATCTCGACTTGAGTATTGTTTACCAATCTCAAAATGGGCATTTGAGGAGCGACGAGTTGACCTGTTTTTGCGTAGACTTCATCCACTATTCCTGAAAATGGAGCAATGACGTTCATTTTCGATTTTTGGACTTCAAGCGTTTTTAGCTTTGCTTCAAGAGAATTTACTTGGTTTTCAGCTGTCTTTTTGTCTAGCTCTGTGCCTAATTCTTTTTCAAACAAGTCGACCTGTTTGCCGAGCATGTAATTGGCATATTCTAATTGTGATTTGAGCTCTGAGATATTGGCATTAATAATGGATTCATCCATCGAAAGTATAAGCTGGCCCTTTTTAACAGAATTGCCTGAATTCACATGCATTTGGGTAATTAAACCGGACATTTCAGAGTTCAGCAGGATGTCTTTGTTCGTGGCTACGTTTCCTTGAACTTTGATTTTGTGAGCAAAGCTTTTGTTTTGAGCTTCAGTAGCGACCACTAAAGGGATAAGGTTTTCTTTCTTACCCTCTTCATTTTCTTTAACTTCTTCAGAACAGCTGAATATGATGAGCAGTATAAGGCTTAAAGTTGATATTTTATTCATTATATTTTTATTTGATATTCAATTTATTATACAATTTGTCCAGTTTTATTTTACTCTTAAAAACATTAATGAGAGTGGCGGTGTACTCCGCTTGTGTCATAATTAACTGGTTTAATTTTTGAGTCACTTCTGTATTGCTGATTTTACCGGCCTTTTGTTTTAAAATGGCATTTTTGTAGATCTTCTCTGTTAGTATGATATTCTGTTCTTGAAGTTCTTTCTGCTTTTGCGCAGTTTTGAGCTCGTTTTTAAATTGAATTTCTTGAAGTTTCAGACCGTTTTCTGTCGTTTTTAATGTGTTTTCATCTTGCATGAATTTAATCTGGGCTTGTTTTAATGTTGATTTGCCCTTTCCGCTAGAGAAAACAGGAATAGTCATTTGAATGCCCCATGAGGTTTGAGAATACCATGGTTTATTTGAGAAAAAGTCAAAAGCAGTACGGTATGCATTATAGCTCTGTTGAAAATAAGCAGATAGAGAAGGCAGAAACCCAGCCTTATTATTTTTGACGTCACATGCAGAAAGTTTGATTTGATTTTCAAGTAATTGTAACGTAGAATTATCGTTTACCGAGCCTAAAGAAGGACTGAGTGCATTCAAACTTAGTTCACTAATGCTCGTAGCTAATAAAAAAGTGGAATCTAAAGGACAGTTCATGCTGTACTTGAGCAATGCCATTGCATTTTGAAGCTGTAATTCAGCATTTTCTTTATTATTCATTGTTCTCAAGACCGCATAGTGTATTTGATCAAATTCTTCTTGTGTCATTAATCCCAATTCTAGAAAACCTTTTTGTTTTTCCTCAACTTGAAGGGTTAGTTGAAGTACAGAATCAGCAAATAAATTATTTTCTGTCGCAACAGATGCAATGTGATAAGCTTCAATCACTCCAAAAAGAACCTCCTCCCTCGATCGGTTCTTTTGAATAGATTGTAATTCAACCAAGAGCTTGGAAGCTTCTAAACCAACAAAATAAGAGCCGTCAAATAACAATTGATTTACATTTAAACTTGCTGATGAATTAAATTCGGTACCTGCTCTAAAAGCGATAACCTGACCTTCGGGGGATTGAGGGTTAAAGAAGCTTGCATCGATAACCTGAACTGGAAGATTCAAAAATTGATTAAATCCCCCATTAATATATGCTTCCGGCATTCCTGCAGACAAATACTCTCTCTTTTTATGGATGGCTTTACTGTATTCTAAATCTGCGTTTAAAATGTCAAAATGATGTTGTAAAGCATATTCCTTGGCTTCAAGAAGTGTCATTTGCCCATAAGAAACATTTGATAAGGATGCACTAATTATAATAGCTAGAATGTAATGTGAAAATTTCATTATTCGTTTTTTAATATTTGTTCTTGAAAGTATTTGAGACCTTTTTCGTTCGCAATTCCTCTGATGTGTAGTCTAAAACTTTCAAGAAAAACAGTTTCATATCTAAATTCGGGCCAGGGGAAAACATCTCCCTCCGTAATCCTTTCTATTTGTGAGACAAACAATTTCGCGTATATTTCTTTATGAATGTCATTTCTGTAAATGCCCTCATCAATACCGCGATTGATATTTTTTATGAATTGATTGTATACAAAGTCCCACTTATGATCAACAGTGAGTTTCCAAGCTGCTGAATAATTTTTTCTTAAGTCGTAAAACACGGTCGGGTTTACTGCCTTAAATGTTTCTAGAACATATCGTGAATGCATGTACAATTCATCTATAGCATTAACAGATTCAGAGGATGCTTTTTGAAATACGGCGATGTCCTCATTTATTTTTGCTCGAATAATACATTCAACAAGTTGATTCTTATCGTTAAAGTGATTGTATAATGTTTTTTTTGATATACCAAGCTCTTTAGCGATGTCATCCATCGTAACACTCTTGATTCCTAGTTTCATAAAAACAAGTCCAGCTCGCTCTAATATGTCAATTTGTTTTGTATTCACGGTGCAAAATTATTAATTTTCTCTACTTAGGAAACTATTTATTGTTAAAAAGTGTAAAAAGTGTAAATTTTTCGATTTTTGAAAAAAATGTACTTTTGACTATGCTTAAAGCAATTGGAATTGATTTTGGTTTAAAAAGAACGGGATTTGCAATCACAGATGATTCGGGTATTATTGCAAGTCCACTCGAAACTATTGACTCCAGGAATCTTCCTTCTTTCTTGAAGAAAGTAATCGAATCAAGAAGAATCCAGCTTATTGTTATTGGATATCCTGTATCAATGGATGGTTCAGATACTGATATAACTGAAAATGTCCGTCAATTTGAAAAGTTTGTTAAGGGAAGTTACCCTGCTCTTGAAGTGGTTTTGTATGACGAAAGATTGACATCAAAAATTGCTCAAAAAGCCTTAGTGCAAATATCTAAGAAGGAACAAAGAAAACAAAAAGGTCTTATTGACAAAATGAGTGCGGCCATTATTCTACAAGATTACATGAATTCCCTCAGTTAGTCTGAATTACTTATTTTTGCAAAAAAAAGATGATACTACCAATTCTTGCATACGGAGATCCAATTCTTAAAAAAGAATGTGATGAGATAGGAAAGGACTATCCGAAACTGAGCGATTTGATTTCGGATATGTTTGAAACGATGTATAAGGCCAAAGGGGTAGGTTTGGCTGCTCCACAAATCGGAAAGAATATTCGGCTGTTTATTGTAGATGGTAGTCCATTTGCTGAAAAAGAGGAGGGAGAAGAGGATGATCCTTTGGCTGAAGGAATAGAAGATTTTAAAAAAGTATTCATTAATCCTATTATTGAGGAAGAAGACGGTAAAGAATGGCCTTTTCAAGAAGGGTGTCTTTCTATACCAAAAATTCGTGAAAATGTATCTAGAAAGCCTGATATTGTTGTTTCGTATTATGATGAGAACTGGGTGCTGCATGAAGAAAAATTTTCTGGATACGCGGCTAGGATCATTCAACACGAGTACGATCACATTGAGGGGGTTTTGTTCACAGACTATCTAAGTCCTTTGAAAAGAAAGCTTTTAAAGAAAAAATTAAATAACATTACCAATGGGCTTATTGAAATTGAGTACAAAATGAGCTTTCCAAAAATTTCTAAATAATGAGATTAATAATAAGTTTTTTTGCCTTTACCCTTGTGTTGGTGGCCTGTAATGCAGATAAAAATGATAAATCTCAGAAAAAAGTCGAAAAAAGCATAGAACAGAAATCAGAGGTTTTATCAAAAGAGGACTTGAATTCTCAAATCCTTTTATTAAATGATTCTCTAAAGAATTTATCAATTAGTCGATTTATGATGGATGCAAAGTCCGATCAAAGTCAGAAGATTGTGTTGGATACAAAAATATCAGTACTGAGACAAGAGCTAATCAATCAAAACTTGGCATATTTTTACAATTATTCAAATGATAGCCTTGCACCTTATTGTTTGATCAATATTTACGGTATATATGACAATATTAAAGCATATGATTTGTCATTAAATTATTTAGATACACTTCAGCATTATTATCCCGATTTTGAATTGCCCAATGTAATCTTGGACCTTAGGGCTGTTACTCTTGATTATGTAATAAAGCCAAGGGATATTGAAAAAATTAAAGAAGCGTACGAAGAATTGCTTCAATCACCCAATACGAATAAGGAGGACGCTAAGCGTTATAGAAACAGATTATTAAATATCGATAAAGGATTTAACGATTTAATCAATTAAACTTCGGAAACGATTCTGAATCTTCTTTTTTATCGGGTTCATTGAAAAAGACCAAGCCAAGCATTAAAATTATCGCCGTCAATAGAATGACCTGAATGATTAAGGATTGATTGATCAGGTTAAATGAAAAAATACTTGGTATTGACACATATAGCAGAATTGTAATTAAGCCTCTAGGTCCAAAAAATAATAACGGTTTGAAAGGAAGTTTGAATATAAGGAGCTGTAAATAGCGGACAATAAAAATACCAGCAACAATTAGCAGTGCAATTAAGATGGTGTCTGTATTAATGATATCTGATGGAGCAATTAAAAATCCAAATATGATAAAGAATAACGACCGAATAAGAAAGGCCCCCTCAACGATGAGATCGTGAAATTTAGTCACCTCTTTTTTAAGTTCATAAATATCATAGTTTTTAAGCCATTTGTTTTTATAAAAAAGTTCTAAATTACCAAGGTAAAGACCAATAAATAAAATAAATAACAGAGCAGGTAGATGGTAAGCTTTAGTAATTGCATAAACCATTAATATCAATAAAATAATGGGCATGAATTTAATGCGATGGTCTATTTTATTCAAAAGAAAAATCAATCCAATCATAGCCCCTAAAGAGATGACTGCAATAATGATCATTTCCAATGTGAATACACCTATGGCTTCAAAATTCAAAACTTCATTTCTAAGCAGAAAGTTAAAATAAAGCACTCCAAAGATATCGGAAAGGCTGCTTTCATAAATTATAAAGTCCTTGTTTCGAGAACTTAGATAATTGGCGCTAGGAATAGCGATAGCACTGCTGATAATACACAAAGGAACAGCATTTATGAGTAATGTTCTAAAAGGAACGTCTGATATTAATGAAAAGAAAAAGGCGATTAAAAATGACAGTAGAAGTATAGGTATAAAGGAACCCAATATGGATTTTTTAATGAGTCCTGTTTTTGATGGATGTAATTTTAATTCTAAAGATCCTTCGAGTACTATTAAAATCAAACCAATTGTTCCTAAAATTGGGAGTACTGGTTGTAAGTTTGGGATTGGTGTTTGTATAACTTCAAGTATTTGACCAACTCCAAACCCAAGAATAAGAAGCATTATAACCGAAGGGATTCTTGTTTTTTTTGCACTTAAATCAAATATGTAGGCAATGAGTAAAAGGGAACTAAGTGTTATGATAACTGTCAACTCCATATGTAGTACTACTTAACGGTTTTAGGTTAAAGTTAAATTATTTATTTTGATTTAGTAGCCAATAAGTAGAAGTACTTAGTTTGTTCAAAGTATTGTTCTGTATTTTAACCAGGCTCCAAAATATTCTAGCTCATTATTCATTTTTAGAAAGCATATTTGTTCAAGCAATTCAACAAAACGAGTTGTTAATACTGAAAAGCTTTTTGAGATTAATAAAGCGTAGTAAGATGAATAAAAAACAATTTTTTTCATAGTTATAGTTTAGTTTATAAGGCCCTCAACGGAGGGCCTTTTATGTTGTTGAATAGTTCATAATCAGTTATTTAAGTATTAACACGTACATAATTATAGTCCATTGTGTGTATTTTGAATTATTGCTAAATGAAAAGTGATTTTATCCTAAAAAGAGGATATAGATTTGTGTTAACAAAACGACATATAAATAAAAAAACACACAATGAAAACAACAAAATTTAATATCGCTTTATTATTATCAGCCATGGCTTTTTCTGCATACGTAAGTGGTCAAAACCATCATTTCCAAGCCGATAAGTATCAGCTAGATCCATCTGATGAAACTGAAATCATTATAGATGATATTGTAAATCCAATTGATGAAGCTGCAGAGCCATTCAAAGCACTGATTTATCCAAACCCATCATTTACTGGAAAGGTTAAAATGTCCTGGCTAGATAATCAGAATGTCGATAAGATCATTTTACTTCCAGACAACTTTGACAATGTTGTAGAAATCGATGTGAAGGATGTAAAAGAAATCACAATAGACAGTTTGGAGAATGGTTATTATTTCGTAAAATTTTATTTCAATCAACAACTTTTAGCGACACAAAAGCTGAAGGTCATGAAAGAATAGTCGCTTTTATTTCATAGTTATAGTTTAGTTTATAAGGCCCTCAACGGAGGGCCTTTTCTATTTACTTAAACCGAGTACTATCAAATTAATCCTGGGTCTACGGGTTTATACGTATATCAGTCTAAATGGCATAGTGTATTTTGATTTATCAAATGCGAAAACATGAAAAAAGCCTGAATTGTACCTATACATTTGTTTCAACAAAAAATAATAATAACACATAAAACAAACAAATAATGAAAACAACAAAAATTAACTTCGCTCTTCTCTTTTTCGCTATCCTTTTTTCAGGTTTTGCGAATAGTCAAAACCATCATTTCCAAGCCGATAAGTATCAGCTAGATCCATCTGATGAAAC
>DAIPZI010000046.1:0-1965 GCA_036782275.1 Crocinitomicaceae bacterium | reverse complement strand
ATCCTGGGTCTACGGGTTTATACGTATATCAGTCTAAATGGCATAGTGTATTTTGGATTTAATCTGGTTTAATAATGAATCTTCTGCATACTTCTATCCTAAATTTGATCTAACAAACAATTAAAAAAAACAAACAAATGAAAACAGTAATTATAACATTGTGTATCGCCTTACTAGCAAGTTCATCATTTGGACAGCAAGTCGCAAAACCCGTAAAAGATAACTATCAAGAATTTATTAAGCCAGATGTATCTTCATTTGATTTAGCTACTGTAGTAACGCCTAATCCAACGATTGATAAGGTTGCAATTATGTGGTACGGTCAACAACAGATTGATAAAATATTGGTAATTAAGTCAGATAAGTCAGAAGTTATACCTGTCGAGTTAAATGACGAGCATGTTGTCGTTCTTAATGGTTTAAACGCTGGTGTCTACTATGTTCAGTACTATTTTAAAGGAAAAATTATGGCTTCCAAAGAACTCATCGTAAACGAACATCCTTAAAAAACATTTCTTTAGGATAAGAGCCCTCGAGAGAGGGCTTTTTTTATGCCAATACTTTTTGTTTGTTTTAAGCCAATGTCGCTTAGGTGTTGATTGTAGCTTTGTCTGATCTCCAAATCGATATGAGTACCTGTTTATGTTCTAAGGACTTAATTCAGTGTTTTACACTGGTAAAATAATTCATTTCTTGAAATGGAGTGCATGCATTTTTTCAAACTGTTATTTCATTGAACTAATTTGAGGGTTTTAATGAAACTAAGTATTAATACGTAGATGCAGCTATGTTGTTCATGGTATATTTCATTTGAAACCATTCGTTGTTTGAAACCTATTCATACATGTGAACTATATTGCGTTAACATTAAACAACACACAACAAACAAACAACTAAACAAAGGCCCCCAGACCTGTGTCTTTTTAATTCTGATCACATTGTTTAATTCGCGATAAACAGGGGGTTTTTGTTTAAATTAAAACAACTTTATTCGCACCAATTCTCTCAGGTGTCTCTCTTTATTCCTTTACCAATTTTATCAAGTGGTGTTACAAAAGTCGTTTTTGACATTATAAATTAAAACGCATTTGAAACTATGTTAAGCTACTTTGCACTATTTTGTTTTCTAGCTGTGGCGGTAAGAGTTCTTCTTGCTGACTGACATAGACTATTCTTCTTTCTGAGCTTTTAGGCTTAATACATACCAAGAAATGATCGATCCAATCATTGCTAATCCCATGTCTTTGTGAGCGTCCCACATGTCTCCTTGTTGTCCGTTATAGCTTTCAGCCATGTCTCCGGATAGGGAAACAGCAATTCCCCATTCAAATAGTTCATAAACCATACTAAAAACTTGTATGCTCAGAAAAGTAACCAATAATGCTTGTTTTAGCTTGAATTTATATCGATACATGATGAGGTCCTTCGCTGCTACAAATAATAGAAGGCCAAACGAAAAGTGAACAAAACGATCATAGTGATTTCGCGTAAATTCGAAATAGGCATCAATATCAAATCCGAAGAGGTTTATGAACCAATCATTATATGGCACAAAAGAATAGAGCCAAGTTGACCCAACAGAATGAAATACAGAAAAAAGAAAGAGACCCCAAAAGCCACTTTTACTCAGAACATTTTTAAAAATGTCTAAAACCATTAGTCCAAATAGAAATAGGGTGCCAATATTATTTAAATAAAGTTCGTTTCCCGTGTAGGGAGCTTCTCCGAATGGAGAAATACTCATCATTAAAATGGCGAAGATGAGATAGATGCAACTAAGTATAATTTTATTTTTGTTCATGGAATTATTTATTCCAACAATACAATTAAACCACATTGTTACATGAAAAATAGGAATAAAAAGAAAAACCCTTGAAAATCTTTTGATAATCAAGGGTTTCGAATTTAAGTTGTGGTACCTCCAGGAATCGAACCAGGGACACATGGATTTTCAGTCCATTGCTC
>DAIPZI010000045.1:0-10208 GCA_036782275.1 Crocinitomicaceae bacterium | reverse complement strand
AACGTAGACAATCCTCCATGATAGTGGCTTAATCCTTTAAAGCCATAAAAATGATAGTAAATTAACTACGTCCTTAGGGGTTATAGGCCATGTTTCAGATTCTACGAATAGTTCTCTTTCGGAACTAATAATATCAGATCCACCATTCGAAAGGTTTAAATTTCGAGAGTCAATATATCATATATTTCTTTTTGTCTATTCTTATTCCTTTTAATTAAGCGCATAAAAAAAGGGCGCCGTAGCGCCCTTAAGTATTAATTATGTTTGCGATTATTTAATCACAACATTTGAATTTGAAGTTAAACCGTTTGCTTTAACAGAAACAACATAAGTTCCTTTTGCAAAATCTTCAGTTGAGAAAGAAACCACTTGAGTTCCATTTGCTCCTGAAGCTACTTGAGTTCCCAATACTCTTCCTTGAAGATCCATAATTGAAACGTATGTATCATTTATGTTCTCGAAAGAAATATTTACTACATCAGTTGCTGGGTTAGGATAAACCTCAACGTTCTGAGCAGTCATTTCTTCAAGTGATGCTACTGTGTTTTTAACTAATCCTGCATCCATAGCTCCATAATTCACTGCTGATTCTGAAAGAATAACGTTTCCGTTGTTGTCTTTAACAGACCAGCTTCCACCGCCACCTTCTTGAAGACCATCTCCATAGTAGTCATAGATTGTAAAAGTATAACAATCAACTGCAGGCAAAGTAACTGGCCAGCTATAGTCCGTAGAGTTCGCTAGAGGACTTGTTGGATCTGCAGGAGGTGGGAATTGACCCGTTCCATAGTTTCCTTGTACATTTTCGTTTCCTTCTGACCATACAACTGTACCGCTTGAATTGGTTAATTCCATCCAAACCTCATCAGCATATGTATCTGTCAAGACTTCTACAGTTATGGATGCAGCCGTTTCTTGAGCAGTATTAATCGTAGCTGATAACGTATTATCTGAAGCATTGTCATCCGCAGATAACTCTATTGAATAAGTTGTCGTTGCTGAAGGAGAAACTGTTCCCAAACTAACACTTTCCATTTCATAGGTTGCAAGGTTACCAGACCAGTTGTAAGATAAAACTGATGTTCCACCATCCATCACTTCAATTGTCGCTGAAGTTAATGCTCCAGTTCCCATATTTTGAAGGTCTACACTCATTGCTACAGGCTCACCACATGTAATGGTTTCTCCTGTGTAAGCTAATAAAGATCCGTTATTCGCGCCACTTGCAGATTCGCAGTTTGCAGTTCCAGAATAATGAGCAGTTGCAGAAAGCTGACCTGACTCTTTTAAGATTCTGTTCGGACATATCGTATAAATGATTGGCCAATAAGGCAATTGATAAAGCTGTGCAATATTGTCGTCGTTACACATTGGAAAGTCAACTGACTGACCGTTTGGCATTAACCAGTTACCAAGAGAGCTGTTTTCTAGTTCGCTTAATGCTGTACCAGCATCTCCTTCAAACCATAAAACAACTACATCGTCAGTAGTACTCGCTGAAACTCCAGGCTCACCTGCTGGACCGTGATTAGCCCAAAGGTCTTCAAGAGCTCCTCCTGTGTGATAGTTCCAACATGGTCCACACCAAGTAGCACTAATATCCATAACCACGGTATATCCCTGATCTAGATAATCATATAAATTGTGAGTGTTCCCATTTACATCTGTCGTTGTAAAGTCCGGGGCGATACTTCCGTCAGGAAGTTGTGCAATTGACTTGCTCGCAAAAAGAGACGAACAAAGAATTGCTGAAAGTAGAATTTTTTTCATTATTTATTTTTTTTTAGTCTTGTAAATTTATAACATAAATCTGAATTTACGAAATCATTAAACAAATTACACATGAACAAGAAAATAGTTGTTTTTTCTGGAGCGGGAATGAGTGCTGAAAGTGGGATAAAAACATTCCGAGATTCAGATGGTCTATGGGAAAACTACAACATACAAGATGTTGCTACTCCAAAAGCATGGGAGGAAAATCCTGACTTGGTTAGTGAGTTCTATAATCAACGACGAAAACAGATTATCCAGGCTGTGCCCAATGCTGCACATTATGCCATTGCTGATTTAGAAAAACAAGCTGATGTACAGATTATTACTCAAAACATTGATGACCTTCACGAAAGAGCTGGGTCAAGTCGGGTTTTACATCTTCATGGAAACATTCGATACGCCAAATCATCTGGACCAAATCAAGAAAAAAATTATTACCGCATCAATGGGTATAAACTCACTGTGAAAGATCTCTGTCCTGATGGTTTTCGATTAAGACCACATGTCGTCTGGTTTGGTGAAGATGTGCCCATGATGGAAAAAGCGATAAGCATTGTTCGTGCGGCCACTCATTTTATTGTAGTCGGATCTTCACTTAACGTTTATCCTGCAGCGAACCTCACAATGTATTGTTCTGAAAACACTCAAAAATGGATCATAGATCCAAAAGCAGGAGAAATTAGCAATCCAAACGGTTTTAATGAAATAACTCAGAAGGCCGTTGACGGAGTAGCATCAGTAATAAAGGAGATTGTTACTTCGATTTCTTAGTCGCATCCTTAATGAACAACTCTATTGCACCTACCATAGAAGGAGCCTTTGGATGAGGAGCCCTAATGTTTGGCTTCAATCCATTTTTAATCGCTGCCGTTGCCGTTGTCGCACCAAATGTTGCAATCAAGGTATTGTTCTGTTTAAAGTCAGGAAAGTTTTTAATCAGAGACTCTATTCCACCAGGGCTGAAAAACACCAATACATCATAAAAAACATTTTCCAGATCTGAGAGGTCTGCAGCTACTGTCCGATACAATACGGATTTTGTAAACTGAATATTGTTCTCTTCTAAAGTGTTAGGGATCACATCTCGCAAAATATCCGTGCAAGGCAATAGAATATTTTCAGACTTATGCTTTTTTAGCACGTCTACTAAGTCGTGAATATTTTGATTTCCAAAAAATATTTTTCTTTTTCTATAAGCCACAAACTTTTGAAGATATAAAGCAACTGCTTCAGAAATGCAAAAATATTTCATTGAATCGGGCACCTCAAATCGTGTGGCTTCTGCCATTCTAAAAAAATGATCTGCCGCTACTTTTGAAGTAAGAAGGACTCCTGTGAAATCACCAAGATTAACCCTTTGGTCTCTAAACTCTTTCGGGCTTACTCCTTCAACTTTGATAAAAGGAATAAAGTCTATTTTAAGGTTTTGTCTTTCCGCTAGGTCAAAATAAGGTGAGCGGTTACTTTGAGGTTTAGGTTGAGAGACAAGTATTGTTTTTATCGCCAAAACTATTTTATTAAAATCTATAATTCATTAAAATAATTCTCGGAAACCCTTCCATAAAACAACTAGAGGAAGTATTTCGAGGGTGCAAAGATACAAAATTATATATAACCATCCGTAATTATTTGATTTTGCATATATTAAGCCCTTTACAATCCGCGCAAAAGGGAGTAAAAATAAAGTAAAGTATATTATGAATGTGAAGGCTTGAATATGCTGTTCGTTTAATAAAATAAACAGAGCCAAAAGAAGAACAATCAACCCTAAAAAATTCCATGTTTGATGGGTAATAACAGACATATTCCTTCTTAATTCCGTATTTTGAAGAAAAAAAGAACTCAATCGAAAAGTGACCTGCTGAATCATGAAAAAAAGAGTCAGCATCAGAAAGATTCTTAAAACGAGTTGCTGTAAATTAAAAGAATCATGAAGTACAGCAATCATACATATATTCAATGATATAAATAAGTTCAGCGTCAACAACACATGTGCGGCCGGTGAAATGATTTCTGAATTACTGAAAGACTCATTGTAAAACTTGCTGGACCAAAAATCTCTGAAAACAATTTTAAAAAGGTTTGGAGACATTAAACGTGATAATCCAACAAACCCTAAGCACACCATTATTAAAACCAATAACGTGTTTTTGAGCACGTTCTCCCTCGGGTAAAGCTGAATAACCTGAAATACATTAAATAATTGATCCATGCGAATGAGTAAAATTAAATAGAAATTAAGAACATAAGCCCTGTATTATTTGTTAATTTTGCATTCGTAAAAGCTTTTACTCAATGAAAACAGATTTATACAACCATCCAGATTATTACATGATGGATGAATTATTATCAGACGAACACAAGCTGGTAAGAGATGCGGCTAGGGCATGGGTCAAAAAAGAGGTTTCCCCAATAATTGATGACGCTTATGAAAAGGCTGTTTTTCCAAAACATTTAATTCCTGGACTTGGTGAAATTGGTGCGTTTGGACCCTACATTCCAGAGGAATACGGCGGTCCTGGACTTGACCAAATTTCTTACGGTTTGATTATGCAAGAGTTAGAACGATGTGATTCTGGTTTGCGTTCAACAGCATCTGTTCAGTCTTCATTGGTTATGTATCCGATATGGAAATATGGCAGTGAGGACCATAAGCAAAAGTTCTTACCTAAGCTGGCCTCTGGAGAAATGGTCGGTTGCTTCGGTCTTACAGAACCAGATCACGGGTCAAATCCTGGAGGGATGATAACTAATTTTAAGGAAGACGGTGATCACGTTATTTTAAATGGTGCAAAAATGTGGATCTCAAACTCTCCATTTGCAGATATTGCAGTAGTTTGGGCAAAAAATGAAGCCGGTAGAATTCACGGATTAATTGTAGAGCGTGGAATGGAGGGATTTAGTACTCCAGAAATGCACGGCAAGCTTTCGTTGAGGGCTTCTGCTACGGGAGAACTGATCTTTGATAATGTTCGCATCCCAAAATCAAATATTTTACCCGGTCGATCCGGTTTAGGAGCGCCTTTAAGCTGTCTAGATTCTGCTCGATTTGGAATTGCCTGGGGTGCCCTTGGTGCCGCCATGGATTGCTATGATCAAGCCCTTCGTTACTCAAAAGAAAGAACTCAATTTGATGTGCCTATAGGAAGTTTTCAATTGATACAAAAAAAGCTTGCAGAGATGATTACTGAAATAACAAAGGCACAACTCCTTACTTTTAGACTTGGAGAGCTCAGGAACCAAGGAAAGGCTACTTCTGCTCAAATCTCTATGGCTAAAAGAAATAATGTTGAAATCGCTTTAAATATTGCTCGAGAAGCACGACAAATTCATGGAGGAATGGGAATTACGAGTGAATATTCAATGATGCGTCACATGGCAAATTTAGAGTCTGTACTTACTTATGAGGGAACCCATGATATTCATTTGCTCATTACGGGTATGGATGTTACGGGAATTCCTTCCTTCACAAGGGACCTTCCATAATAAAGTTTAAAACTCATCTTCTAAAGCCGGGTCTTTCTCACCGCGCAACCTTCTTACTCTTTTTCGGGTTTCATGCCCATAAAGGCTTGCGGGATAGCCTATCAAGAGCTCTTTATATTTTTCAAGTGCCTCCTGCTCTTTAAATAGTTTGTTTTCCAGTATTTCGGCAGCGCTAAATACGGCATCATCTGCAAGAATATCTTCCTTGTGAAACTTATAGATATCCTCATAATACCCAAGAGCTCTTTCCCAGCGCCCTTGCATCTCCATTGCTTTGGCCCTTTTGTAAAGGATTTCGTCCGCTAGAGCATGAAACGGATAATTGGTTTGAATACTATCAAATAAAGAAAATGCCTCTTCGAACTTAAATTGTTCTATAAATAAATCCGCCTTAGAAAACCAAGCCATAGCGATGTAATTTGAATCCAAACCATAATTATCAGTTATGGTCACAGAAAGCTGAATGGCATCATTTGACAAAAGCTTTGACGTTGATTGTTTCAAAACATCAAGTTGGGATTGAGCAAAATCAAACTCCCCCTCGTAATAAAAGATTCTGGCGTTTTTGAATTTGGCACGATTGCCAATGGTCTCGTAATTAAACCCTTCACTAATTTGCATATACATTAACGATGCATCCCAAACATTCCCATTAATTACCTCAATGTCAGCCATCAGCATTTTAATTTGGGCCTTTTTTATATCCGTTAAAAAGGGAGAGCTTTCTGAGCTAGAGAGAACCTCAAGCGCTTTTGAACGATTTCCATTATGATAAGCAAGAAGCTCTGCATACTCAAGTACAATGGGTAGTGTTCTTGAATTTGGCGCTTTAATATTTCCAAGAACCTCCTCGTAATGACTAATTATCTTTTTTAACTCTTCCGCTGAATACGTTTTAAGTTTAGCGACTTTAATATAACCGACATTTAAAATCCCTATTTGGGATTTCATTTTAACTTCTTCAGAGGAGCTAACTGTAATTGACTCCTGAAAAGCGCGGATCGCTGTTTCGTAATCTTTGTTTTCGCGACACACCATTCCAAAATTAAAAAGTCTTTCACCGTTGGCTTTGGATCGAAGATCAACGGCCACAACTTGATTAAATACACCTGAAAAATTATCAATTTGTGAATATTGCCAAATCAACATTTCTGAAAAAACAACTCCCGTGTTTTCTCTTTTAGCCCTTTCGAAAAGAGCCACTTTAAGCAAGTTAAATTCTTTAGTGTCATCACTATTCAAATCAAGGCGCCGTAACAATGCCTTTTGAACTGCTTCCTGATAATATTCGTGTTTTTCCAGTAATGAAAGATATGAATTCACCATCTTATCTTTTTCCTGATTTTGGGCATAGAGATCCGCCTCCTGGAAATTAAAGGGATAGCTTTTAAACTTCTTCTTTGCAACCGTTAAAACCTCTAAGGCAAGCTCTAACTTTGAGAGAACCAAAAAAGAATTAAACAACGAGATGCATTGTGATGGAGAATCGTTTCGGTTTTCAATAAGGTCCGCATAAATCTTATTGGACTTTGCCTCTTGTTCTTGATTAGAATAGAAGGCAGCAAGTTGAAGCTTTAAGTCCACATTATTTGGAGACTTTGAAACCTCTTTTTTTAACATTTTCTCTGCCTTTTTATACTCTTTGGTTTCTATCAAACATTCAAAATATTTTTTAAAGATGACCAATGACGGTGCATCATTGTATATTTTTTCATAATACTCTAAAGCTTTCTCGTAAGATCCTTGACCATAGTAGTGTTGTGCGAGCTGTAAGTCCGAGTCTGACTGTGAAAACGCAGAAAAAAACAGGCCAATAAATAATACGGTTAGGTAGTTTTTCATTTTTATGGTTTATCTTCTATGCTTTTACTAAATGTATAAAGCTCGAAATAAAGAGCAGTATACATTTCCAAAAACTGTGCCCTCATCTTGACATATTCAGTGTAGAGAACCTTAATTTGATTGACTTTGTTTTTTTCAAATTGAATATACTCGTTATACGACTCCCTTTTTCCATACCCTTTAGATATATCAGATTGTAATTTTTCGAGCTGAAGGAGCTCTTCATTTATGCTGTTTTTTACTCTTGCTTGTTCTTTTCCGAGGGGGCCTAGCATTCTTCTCATTCTCTTAAAGTCATCCATTTTTTGGCCAAATGAAATGTCAATTGTATCTGAATAATAATTTTGTTTTATTCTTCTCTCAACCTCGTAAGTAGAAAGCTTTAAGTCTGAAATACTATCTATTTTAATTGCGTTAAATTCTTTTTTAAATGTCTTTACTTCTGAAGATAAACTCGAAACACTTTTTTTTTGTTTTTCCTGATCAAAATCCGAACAAGAAACGCTCAATAAAAGCAAAACGACAATATATTTTTTCATACAACTACTCTTTTGTTAAGCACCTTTTGAATTTAATTAATCACGTCGAATCCTGTGTATGGAAGGAGAGCTTCTGGAATTTTAATGCCTTTCGGTGTTTGATTGTTTTCAAGAAGGGCCGCAACGATTCGTGGCAAAGCTAATGCTGATCCGTTTAGGGTGTGACACAATTTTGATTTATTATTTGCATCCTTATAGCGGAGCTTCAACCTATTGGACTGAAAGGTGTCAAATCGGGAAACTGAGCTTACTTCAAGCCATTTGTCCTGTCCTGCAGAATAAACCTCAAAGTCATATGTGATTGCGGCGGCAAACCCTGTGTCGCCTGCACATAGCTTCAATATTCTATACTGTAATCCCAACTTTTCCAATAATGACTTTACATGTTCAATCATTTCCTCAAGAGCCGATTCTACATTTTCTGGTTTTTCTATTCTAACTATTTCAACTTTTTCAAATTGATGAAGCCTGTTTAATCCTCTTACCTCTTTTCCATAGCTGCCCGCTTCTCTCCTAAAACAGGGCGTGTGCCCAGTGATTTTAATTGAAAAGTCATCGTTTGGAAGCAAGACGTTTCTGTACATATTTGTGAGAGGAACCTCTGCTGTAGGAATGAGGTACAAATCATCTCCTCCCACATGATACATCATTCCCTCTTTATCAGGCAGTTGTCCGGTGCCTATTCCGCTTTCTTCATTTACCATTAATGGAGAGCTAAATTCCTCATAACCCGCTTGACTCGCTTCGTCCAGAAAAAAAGAAATTAAGGCCCTTTGAAGCTTGGCACCTTTTCCCCTGTAAAAAGGAAAGCCGGCTCCCGTGACTTTAACCCCAAGCTCAAAATCAATCAGCTGGTATTTTTTGGCAAGATCCCAATGTGCCATGGGCACACTTTCGCTTGTTGGACTACTCCCTGATTCAAACACGCACTCATTGTCGTTCGCATCCTTTCCTGGTGGCACTTCTGGTCTAGGAATATTTGGCAAGGCCATAATCGCACTAGAAAGTTCGTGTTGAAGCTCATCTACATTTACTTTTTGACCTGCTTCTTGTTTTTTTAACTCAACACTTTGTATTTTCAATTCTTCAGCCTGATCACGCTCTCCCGTGCTGAAAAGTTTGCCCACTTTTTTTGAGATTGTATTTAGATTTGCAGATGTTTCTTGAAGTTCGGTCTTGGCGTCTCTCCACTGCTGGTCGAGAGTTAAGATTTTTTCTATATCTTTTTCAGAATCCAACCCTCTTTTCTTTAAGCCCTCAATAACCTCCGCTTTATTTTCTTTTATCCTCTGAATTTCAATCATGCTTGTGTTTTGTACAACAAAACTAAACAATTGAAAAAAGAATATACCCGATTTCCCTTTATTAAAATCTGTTTCCCTTTTTTGACGTGTTAAAAATGGTTAAGTTTTCTTCTTGAATGAATTGATTTTATTTAGATTCGTTTATTGTGTTGAAAAAAAACAAAATAAGCTTAGCCGTTCTATTGCTCGCCTTATCAATCATAAGCTTGATTGTCGTGCAATCCTATCAGCTCTATCACACTTATGATCGGAAATCAAAGGAGCTTAATGATAATATTCAATCGTTTCAAGATAAAATTTCATTCCGACATGAAAAAGCGGAAGACTACAGGCGCTATATGGACATTGTCAATGACGACTTTAGTGTCCAATACAAAGAAATTTTAAAATCTGAATTTGAGAGCCTTATTCCAACTCAAAACATTACAATTAGCGATACGCTTATTCTTAATAATGGTATTCAAGAAGAATACCTAGTTATTCAGGGTAGAGCTTTTGATTCAATTAGCGGGCTAAGTGCTGAGCAGCGCGTTCTAGCCAAGGATTACAGGGAAATACGTGATGTCTTTCAGGGGGGCGCAAACGTAATACCAGGATCTGTTGATTCTAGCCGTCTATCTATTGAGCTAAACCAAAAGGTTGTTCAACAAATCTTTAAAAAAGCCAAATTTATTAATGAAATGATGGTTCAGTCATTTAAAGAAAATGTATTAGAAACTCCACAACAGAGAATCGACTTGGTTTTTCTTGATTCAATTATTGCGTTTGAATTGAAAAGCGAACACCTTCCCAAAAATTACAATTTTTGTATTTATCAAGTAGAGCAAAAGCCTGTTGTTTTTCCTGTATCAACAGAGAACTACAAAACCTCCCTTCCCTTTGATTCCGTTCATAAGGTTTCGTTATTTCCCAATAACACATTTAGTGACCCGCTGTATTTACAAATAAATTTTCCACAAAGAGGTCGTTTTATTCTAAAGGAAATGACGCTTTCAATAGCGGGGTCTATTATTGTCATTGTTCTCGTATTGATTGCTTTTGTATTCATGTTCAAAACCATTATAGAGCAAAAACGCCTTTCAGAATTGAAAGCTGGATTTATTTCGAATATGACGCATGAATTTAAAACCCCTATTTCAACCATTTCCTTGGCTTGTGAGGCCATCGAAGATTCAGATGTAAATAAGGAAAAAACAGGTAACGTCGTGTCTCCGTTTATAGAAATGATTAAGCAAGAAAATCGAAGACTTGAAATATTGGTTGA
>DAIPZI010000044.1:0-10309 GCA_036782275.1 Crocinitomicaceae bacterium | reverse complement strand
TAGAAGTACTTTTCTAGTTAGAGACAAGCAAGAGTCAACCAGCCAGATTTTACAAAATATGTTAAAGAAAGCTTCTTTATCCTTTGATCTTGATATATTAGAAGTAAACGGGATTGAAAAATTAATTTCAAGCCAGACCGAGTTTACATCTTAAAATCTATGAATTATCGTCATCATCATTCCTTATTTAATGAAATAATGAATCGGTACGATTTGATGTTTGTAAGTGTAATAAGGTCACATTTCAAGAGTTTAGAGGACCAAAAAGATATTTACCAAGAGTTTTCTATTCACTTATTTATGTTGATTGAAGCCCAGTATTCAAAATCAATAGATTTACTACATACTGCGACGTGGTTAAAAGCTGTTATTTCTAATTTTTGTAAATCTCAGATAAGAAAGAAAAATGCGAAAAGAAAAATAAAATTCAGCTCGGATGGCTTTATCACAACGCATTTAGAGCAGTTTTCGGAAGATTCTAATGTTGATACACCGTTGTTTGATTTTTCAGGAGATGTCAATTCTTATGAAATAATGAAATCTGTACTCAAATTGGTGTCACGACAAGAAGCAATGATGCTAAAAATGAAGTACTACTACAATAAACCATCTACATACATCTCCCGAAAGCTGAATGTCACACATGTAGATGTTAAAATAGGAAGGTTAAAGAAAAGAATACAAAGATTAACGGGGATTAACAATATCGAGGAGTTGTTGGAAAAATACGAAGTGTAATTAAAATTCCATGTGTCGATCCTTTTTTTCCTCATAAATATCGTTGATTGTCACCAATATTCCCGTTTCTTCGACATTTCCAAAATCTGAATTCATAGCTGTACCGAAAGTTTTCATGCTAGGAGAAAGGTTCATGTATATATTAATAAGTGGCGGTATAAATTCATTTCGTTCTCTTACGAATCCATTTAGTTGTTTGTATGCCTCCTTAAAATCTGAATTCTCAAGTAATTTTAGATTGTTATTTTGATTGGCAGAATAGTCTAAAGGGGAGTGGGGGCTTAATAATTTTTCGCGATCTGGGAAGTAATAATTCATAAACTGAAGCAAGAAGTTTCGAGCCTCAACATTGTAGTTTGGATACATCGTTACTTTGCCAAAAAAGTATTTTATTTCTGGGTTGAATTTAATGAGTGCCCCCAATCCATCCCAAATATTATCTAGAGCAAAAAGTCCTTTTCTTGGGTTTATAGATGGTTGATAATTAGGTTGTACCCAGCTTCTACCTAATTCTATGGTGTAGGGCAGAAATGTCGAAATGAACAGGTCTGAAAAATGAAAGTAATGAGTCGTTGACAAAAGAATGTCACCTGTATCTTTTAAGGCATTTTGACATTTAATAAAACGATAACCGCCAATTATTTCTTCATCTTCAGGAGACCACACGATGAGCTGTTCATAGCAAATTTCATCGGTGTCAAAATGATCCAAATCGATTGCTTTTCCTGTTCCTCCTCCAGAAGCTCTAAAGGTAATCTCTCTTAATCTACCAATTTCTCTCAATACATTGGGAGAGTTATGATTATTGACAATATAAATTTCATTTCCTCCTTTTCTCGTATTCCGAATGAATGTGGAGGGGTTTAATTCTGATTTAAGGACTTTTGGATGAATTGGGTCGATTATATTCATAGTGTCTTGTCTTTAATTGAATAGACTTTCTTTTTATATTCTTGAGCGGCTTTATAATCTGTGAGCTCCGAATGAAATTCTTTTCCATTTATGCTTGAACCTACGTGAAACGTGATTTTTTGATTTCTCTGCTTAAATAATTCATTCGAAAGATAGAGCATTTCGATATTCGCTTTAACTCCAAAAAACTTCCTTATTCGGTATAGATTATAAAAGAAAGGTGAAAGTTTTCCGTCAATATATATAGGTACAACTGTTCTGTCTAAGGATCTTGCGTAGGTCACAAAGGTTTTTTTCCAATCTAGATCTCTGACCTTTCCTTTTGATTTACGGCTGACTAACCCTGCAGGAAATATGCAAAGTGCATGGTCAGCGTCAAAAGCATTTTTTATTTGATTTCGGACAGAAACATTGTTTTTACCATGCTTATTGACACCAATAAATAAGTCCTTTAGGTTCTCTACATTCATTAGTAAATCATTCACGATGAATTTGAGGTCTGGACGGTGATGCATGAGTACTGAGATAAACGCTATTCCATCCATGCCACCAAGAGGGTGATTCATGACTAAAATTACAGGACCTTTTTTCGGGATTAAATGAAGATCATTTATTTCAACTTGAATATTGAAATATTTCATAACCTCATCACAGAATTCGAGATTTTTTTTGTCTTTATGCTCATTTAAGAAGGCGTTGATTTCTTCTTGATGTAGAATACGTTTGAGATAATTAATGACAAAGCTGGGAAGCCATCTAAGTAATCTTGGATTCTTACTCTCTATTAAACGAGAGATGTCGATGAACTTGTCCTGCTCCATAAGTCGAAGGTATTTATTTTAATGGATTGAATAAATCCTGGTTTAAGAATTATTCCATAACTAAATGTTAGTATGTAAAATCTAGTTTCAAGCCATCAAATGCCATAAATACATTGTTAGGCAATTCCTTTTCGATTTCATCATGCTTGCCAAAGAGATGTGATATATGGGTTAAATAGGCTCGCTTCGGATTCATTTCCTTAATAAAATCAAGTGCTTCATCTAAATTAAAATGTGAAAGGTGTGGTTCTCTACGTAAGGCATTGATAATTATAGTTTCACTTCCTTTTACCTTTTCTTTTTCCTCTGGGGAAATGGTTTTGGCATCAGTAATATAAGTGATGTCACCAATTCTAAATCCAAAAACGGGAAGCTTATAATGCAGTACTTTAATCGGCTCTATTTCGATGTTTTCATCGATTAGAAACTTATTATTATCAAAAATAGTGAGATTCACATTTGGAACACCTGGGTATTTGTCTTTAGTGAAAATGTAATGATATTCTCTTAATAAGGCTTCTTCAACTCTATCAGAAGCGTAGACATTCATATCTCTTTTCTCCAAATAATTAAAGGGTCTAATATCATCAAGTCCAGCTATATGGTCTTTGTGTTCATGAGTGAAGATTACTGATTTTAATGATTTGATGTTTTCACGGAGCATTTGTGCTCTAAAATCAGGACCAGAATCTACGACGTGATTTTCTCCATTGATATGAATTAAAACAGAAGTCCGAGTTCTTTTGTCTTTTTGATTTTTTGATTGACAGACCTCACAATCACATGCTATAACGGGAACTCCTTGAGAGGTTCCAGATCCAAGAATAGTTAGTGTTCCTTTCATACTTCTTGATGAAATTCAAAAATTTTATGTTTTTTATTGTTCCTGAGATATGAGTTGATGATTGACTTCACATCTCGGTCTTCTTTTTTTATCAAAAGTATATCATCGAGCTGTTCAATGCTTTTCGTGTAGTATTGATAGGGAGCATAACCGTACCCCTGATATATTCCGTCTTTAATTAAAACAATACTTTTCTCATTTCGTTCACGACCTTTTGCCATGATCATAAAGCTTCGTCCATTGTATTGTAGAGATTCAATATAGGATTCAATTCTCGAATTGTAATCTTCCGTATTTTCTTTTCCAATACATGCGCCATTACATTCATTAATTTCATATTGAAAACACGACGTTTTCGAGTTGTATAAGCTACATAGCTTTTGGCACAGCGTATGTACATCAACCAGGTGTCTTAAATAAGAGACGCCTTCTTTTTTTGTGCTGAAGTGTATCAGTGGGATACTTTCGTTTTTGCCAATAGAATCAATGCTCAATTCGATATAACCATCCTTGTTTGGTTGATCGAATAATCCAAACGGAAATCTACTTTTTCTAAGTTTTCTATTGAATTTTGGTTGGTGTTCTTTTATCAATTCTGATTCCAACAATAAGGCAATCAATTCAGAACCGGTTAATTCGTACTCGATTTTTGATATTTCCTCAATCATTCGAGTTCCTTTTACGGATTTGGTGTTTCTCAAATGCTGTTCAACCCGATTTTTAATATGAATACTTTTTCCTATGTATATGATTTGATTAAACTCATTAAAGAACTTGTATACTCCCGTTTTATTGGGAATAGAGTCAATCGTGTTAATGTCAAGGTTAGGATGAACTGATTTTGGATTTAGCTCTTCTTTAATGAGCGCAGATAACTGTGTTTTGTCTTTTTTATAAAGAATATCAAATAGCTTAGTCGTAGCCAATGCATCTCCACCGGCTCTATGACGATTTTCAATTTTTATGCCAATATCTCTACTGAGCTTTCCGAGGCTATACGATTCGTAACCAGGTATGATTTGTCTTGATGCAATTACGGTACACACATGGGGTTTTCTAAAATCATACCCTAGGGTCTTGAATTCAGATCTAAACATACCATAATCAAATGAAACATTATGTGCAACGAAAATACAGTCTTCGAAAAACTCTATCACATCTTTTGCAACCTCATAAAATTTGGGGGCATTTTTTACATGATTATTGGTAATTCCAGTAAGTCGAACAATGAATTCGGGAATGTCTTGCTCAGGGTTAACAAGGGTAGCGTATTCGTCGATGATTTCATTTCCATCGTATTTGTACATAGCAAGCTCGGTTATTTTCGAGCTTTTGGGACTTCCTCCTGTGGTTTCCACATCTACGATCACAAAATTCATTGATTTAAAGATATTTAAAAATTCAATCTTATCATCATTTTGATATGATATTGGATTCATAAATATTAATCCATTCCTCACAAGACATTTTGGTTAGAAGCTCTTTGATTAACTCAAAAGGGATTTCATCTGTTTTTTTGAATCGAATACATGATTTACCCATATCTAATTTTCTTTTACAGTACTTTGGATATTCATTTACAAACCAATCGAGTATGGATTGCTCTGCATAAATTCCCATATGGTATAATGCAATGAAGTTTTTTTGATTGGCAATACTAATAAACGGCAAGGGTGTTTTAGGGTTGACATGATATCCTTTAGGATATATAGTGTGTGGAACTACATATGAAATCATTCCATACTGAAATGACTCCTCAAATCCTTCTGGAATATTTTCGTGAATTACTTTTACTAAAGTATTGAAAGCAACCGCACGTTCGGCGGGAATATTTTTAAGGTAATTTTCTATTTCTTTTTTTAACGTCATTTAATCCGTTTGGGATAAACCATAAGCGCTTGTTTTAAAACCTCTATGGACTTGATTAAGCTTTCTTTGTTTAAAACGTATGCAATTCTTGCTTCCTGAATACCTAAATTTTTACTAGAATAAAAGCCATTCGCAGGGGCCATCATTACGGTTTGTCCTTCGAATGAATAATCTTCCAATAACCATTGGCAGAATTCTTCCGCATTCTCAACGGGAAATCTGGCCACGCAGTAAAAAGCACCTTTTGGTTTGGGACAAAAGACACCAGGTATTGAATTAAGGCCGTCTACCATAATGTTTCTTCTTTCGACGTATTCTTTTTGTACCTCATCAAAATAAGATTGAGGGGCATCCAATGCGGCTTCTGCCGCTATTTGATCGACAGTAGGAGGAGACAATCTTGCTTGACCAAATTTGAGAGCAGCTGACATCACTTCTTTATTTTTCGATACAAGAGCACCAATTCGAGATCCACACATTGAATAACGCTTAGAAACAGAGTCAATCATAATTACGTTGTTGTCAAGACCATCTAATTGCATCACTGAAATGGCTTTGGTTCCATCATAACAGAACTCACGATACACTTCGTCTGCAAATAAGAACAAATCGTGTTTGAGAACAATTTCTCTAAGTTTTAGTAGCTCTTCTTTAGAGTATACATACCCAGTTGGGTTTCCTGGATTGCAGATAACAATTGCTTTCGTTTTATCTGAAATTTTCTTTTCTATTTCTTCAATAGGAGGTAGGGCAAACCCATTTTCAATAGTTGCAGAAACAGGTACGACATTGAGGCTAGCACTTGTTGCAAACCCATTGTAATTTGCATAAAATGGTTCTGGAATAATTATTTCATCTTCAGGCTCGCAAGCTGTCATTAGTCCGAATAGTAAGGCTTCTGATCCACCAGTTGTAATTAAAATATCATCTGATGTGACATGAATGCCTTGAGCTGAATAATTTTGAGCCAATTTCCCTCTGTAAGATTCGAATCCTGCAGAATGGCTGTATTCAATGACTTTAAGATCAATATTTTTTATGGCATCAATGGCCGCCTTTGGAGATTCAATATCTGGCTGTCCTATATTTAAATGGTAAACATGATTACCTGCCTTTTTTGCATTCTCCGCGTATGGAACGAGTTTTCTAATCGGAGATTCAGGCATGATAGTGGCTTTGAGGGAGATCTTCGGCATATCTTTTTTTCGACAAATTTAATTATTCTTCCTTTCATGAAGAAAGATTATTGAAGTGCTTTTTCTATTATTTCTACACTTAATCGAATCTCCTTATCGGTTTATCCCATTTTGATAATTTAGGATTTAAGAAGTCCCAGATAAATTGACTTACCAATACGCCAATAATTGATCCTGCAACGATATCCTGAAGGAAATGTTGACTCAGGTAAACTCTAGTATACGAGAAAAATATAGCCCCTAATATAAAGACCATTTGAAGCAAATATTTTTTTTGATAATGAAAAGCGAGTATGGTAAATAATACAAAACATGCAGTAGCGTGACCTGAAGGAAATGAGTGTTCCGTATGATAAGTGAAGTCTGTTATTGTTCGAAATGAATCATCATTTTTTAGGTAGAAATAAGGCCTTTTATATTCCGAAAAAACAGTGTGCTTAAGCAATTGAGTAATTCCGGAAGCCAAAAGAAAAGAGGTCATTAATATGAATGCCGTTTTGATCCGAATAAAAAGAAATACGATGAATGCAAGTAACATAAATAAACCATCTCCAACATGGGTTGACCAAGCCATGACGTAATCCATAAATGGACTTCGAATAGCAATAAGTCTCTTGTGTAATTCTATTTTGTCCTCCAAAAGGATGAACCCGGCACAAATAATCCAGATAATCCGTAATGAATTGATGTAGATTGTATTCAAATCAGTTCTTTTTTAGTTGTTTCCGATGATCTTCCTTCTCTAATCATAAACGTGAATAATACTGCATCATAAGCGAAATGAGCGGCAATACAAAACCAAATTCCAAATGCATCGAGTCCATATGAAATCAATAGTATAAAGGGTAGTACGATTAATCCATAGACTGAAAACCTGAGATTAAAAGGATTGAGGTAACCATGTAATGCAACGAAAAGAATAGATGTAATGAGTACACCCGTAAAAGATTGTATTCCTTGTCTAAATAAAAGCTCTTCACCGACCCCTGCGCACAAGGAAAGAAACAAACCGTCGACTACTGAAAGCTTCATGTTTTGTACAAGCTTATTTACCTTTACGGGGATTTTATCAAAAAAAGGAGCTTTCATAAATAGGTATGCAATGAAAGCATAAACAACACCAAACTGAAGTCCGTAAACTATGGGTACGGGCTTAAAATCGGACAAGGAAATAAAATCAACGAAAGAGAGTTCATTGAAATAATATTGTAAGTAAAAACCGGGAAGAGGAAATAAAAGCAAGGTTATCCAACCAAACAAAATGATTTGATTTCTCATAAAATGCTTAAATACGTTTAAATATTTGGTAGATCCCTTTTTTCACTCTAAATTAGTAGCCACAACGCTAAATAATACGCCTATAGACCAAATTTACTTTTAATAGTTGAAATAACAACGAAAACATAAGTAATGGTACTCTCTAATTTAGGTGATAGCGAACTCATCACGTCATACATTAATGGTAATGAAAAGGCATTTGAAACCCTTTTATTGCGTCATAAAGATCGCATATACAGATACATCTATTCAAAACTGAAAGATGGACAGCTTTCGAATGATGTCTTTCAAGACACATTTGTAAAAGTGGTCAATACGATTAAGCTCGGTAATTATAATGAAGAAGGTAAGTTTTTGCCGTGGTGTATGCGCATTGCCCACAACTTGGTTATTGATCATTTTCGCAGACAGAAGAAGATGCGAACGATATCTGAAACAAGCCAATTTGATCCTTCTTATTCCATCTTTCAAAAGATAGATTCTGGAGAAAAGAATTATATTGAGACAAAGACTCAAGAAGAACTCGAGACTCAAATGGTGTCACTTATTGATCATCTTCCAGATGTTCAAAAAGAAATTATTCGATTACGGATTTTTCAGAATATGTCCTTCAAAGAAATTGCAGAGCAAAAAGACATTAGCATAAATACTGCGCTAGGTAGAATGCGTTACGCACTAATCAATATGCGCAAGCTTATTGACAAGCACAATCTAGTTATTGATTTCTAAATTTTATTGAGGTGTTTTTTATAGCTTTTGTTAACAAGCTATATTGATTCTTATCAGTATCTTTGAGGTTCAATTTTACAATATGTTTGATAATTTAACGGAGAAGTTTGAACGTGCGTTTAAGGTTTTAAAGGGTCACGGTCAAATCACGGAAATAAATATAGCTGAATCTCTCAAAGAAGTGAGAAGAGCACTTCTTGATGCCGATGTCAATTTTAAGACGGCAAAGAATTTCACCAATACCATTAAGGAAAAAGCTTTGGGACGTGATGTCCTCAAATCAGTTTCTCCAGGTCAGTTGATGATAAAGATTTGTCATGAAGAATTGATTAAGCTGATGGGAGGGAATGAAGTCTCTATAAATATAGATGCTAATCCTTCTGTTATTTTAATGTCGGGTCTTCAGGGTTCAGGTAAAACCACTTTTACAGGTAAGCTCGGTAATTATTTAACGAAGAAAAAAAATAAAAAAGTTCTTCTCGTCGCATGTGATGTTTATCGTCCTGCCGCGATTGATCAACTTCATGTTTTAGGGGATCAGCTTGATATTGAGGTTTACTCCAATAAAGAAGAAAAGAATCCTGTTCATATTGCAAATGAGGCCATCAAAAAGGCAAAGGCAGAAGCGTTCAATGTCGTTATTGTGGATACTGCGGGACGTCTTGCTGTTGATGACGTAATGATGGATGAGATAGAGAATTTGAAAAAATCAATCAATCCTTCAGAAACCTTATTTGTTGTGGATTCTATGACGGGGCAAGATGCGGTAAATACAGCCAAAACATTCAACGAAAGAATTGACTTTGATGGTGTTGTACTTACTAAACTTGACGGAGACACAAGAGGAGGAGCCGCATTAACGATCAAAGAAGTTGTTAATAAACCCATAAAGTTTGTCGGTGTTGGTGAAAAGATGGATGCACTTGATGTATTCTATCCTTCAAGAATGGCCGACCGAATTCTTGGTATGGGAGATGTCGTTTCTCTTGTGGAAAAAGCGCAAGAGCAGTTCGATGAACAAGAAGCGAAAAAGCTTCAGCGAAAAATCTTAAAAAATCAATTTGACTTTAATGATTTTCTTTCACAGCTAGAACAAATCAAAAAGATGGGTAATGTGAAGGATTTAATGGGAATGATTCCCGGAGTGGGTAAAGCCATGAAAGGTGCAGACATTCCCGATGATGCATTCAAAGGAATAGAAGCAATCATCCATTCTATGACCCCAGAAGAAAGATCAAGTCCTGGTGTTTTAAACTCATCACGAAGAAGTCGTATTGCGAAAGGGAGTGGGACCTCAGTTCAAGAGGTGAACAAGCTCATTAAGCAGTTCGAAGAGATGCGTAAAATGATGAAGATGATGAGTAATCCTCGTGCCATGTCCGGTATGATGAGTCAAATGAAGAATATGCGTGGTGGTATGCCAATGTTATAAATTATGGAAGAACAATTTGATTTTTATCCACAAAAACCAGCTTTACCAAAAAAAGAAAACAAGTCGGGTTGGAGTATGACTTTATTGTCATTGGTTCTTTTTGTGGCTTCTTTTATGATTCTTTTTTCTGATCGCATTCAGTTTTTGGTTTTTTTAATTGTCGTTTTATTTATTCATGAAATGGGACACTTCCTTTTTATGAAACTCTTTAAATACAATAATGTGAAAATGATGTTTGTCCCTTTAATGGGCGCATTTGTTCAAGGTGTAAAAAAGATTTATTCTCAAAAGGAGAGCTTTTTTGTCATTTTGGGAGGACCTGTTCCGGGTATTTTGTTTGGAATCATTGGCAGTATTTTTGCAATCCAATATGAAATGGGATGGTTGCTTGAGCTTAGTGGGATTTTTATGATTTTAAACATGATTAATTTATTGCCACTTGACCCGCTTGATGGAGGACAGCTTTTCAGGTTATTGGTCAAGTATGATC
>DAIPZI010000043.1:0-10333 GCA_036782275.1 Crocinitomicaceae bacterium | reverse complement strand
AAGCCTTACCAAGCTCTGTAGCAACGACTCCACTACCTCCAAACGTTGGATACAACACAATTCCTATTCTCATTTATCCTCATTTGATTTATTGCCAATCGGAAAGAAAAAGTTAATGCGATAAATAATCGGTAAGATCTTCTGAACTTGTCCTGTCTGACTATCTTTAATACGTATGGTATAGCTGCTTCTGAAAGGACTATTGTCAGCATTGATTACATCGTAAAAAATACCGAGATTAATCCTTACTGTTTGATTGTATTCCTTAGAAAAACCTCCTCCAAGAAACAATGTTGGTGCCCATTTTCGATTACCGAGCTGCCAATTTATTTGATTGTAAGGATTCCTTATCATTTCAAATTCCACACCACCAAATAATACATTTTTATAGCGTGCATGGGCCCATATACCACCACCCCAATTATTGGCACTTGTTGAGACACCAAGATTATTATTCCAAATTCTATTTAATCGAAAAGACGGACCTGCGGCAAAGTTCTCATTAAAAATAGCTGCATACTTGAGTCCAATACTAAAAGTCCCTCCCAAATTAGAAGCTCCACCATGCAGTTCTACGCCAATTTCTGATCCATTATATTCAGTTTGTCCGTATGATACTAATGAGGCAAAAATTAAAAAAGTCGAATATATATACTTCATTGTTGAATAGTTTTTGACAAAGATACGACGAAATACTACTTCAAAAATAGAAGGCTTATTATCTTTGTAAAAAAAACCTATGCAAAGACTTAACGGAAAGACAACGGCAGAAGAGATTAGAGCAGAATTAAAAACAGCCGTAACTGATCGTAAACAAAAAGGCATGAAGGTTCCTCACCTCGCCGCTGTACTTGTAGGGAATGATGGAGGCTCAATGTCTTACGTTGGAGCAAAAGTTAAAGCATGTGATGAAATTGGTTTTAATAGCTCGTTGATTCAATTTGATGATTCGGTTACTGAAGAGGAGCTATTGAGCAAGGTTGAAGAACTCAATAATAATGAAGAGATTGATGGATTTATTGTTCAGCTTCCACTACCTAAACACATCAACGAAACAAAAATAACAGATCATATTAGCCCGAATAAGGATGTAGATGGTTTTCACCCAATGAACCTTGGAAACATGCTCCTCAATCTTCCAGGTTTTTTACCTGCGACCCCTGCTGGAATCATGGAACTTCTTAAGAGAAATAAAATTGAAACTTCAGGAAAACATTGTGTCGTTTTAGGAAGAAGTAATATTGTTGGAACACCCCTGAGCATAATGCTAAGTAGAAATTCAAATCCTGGAAATTGTACCGTTACCCTAGCACATTCTCGCACTCAAAATTTAAAAGAGCTGTGTGTTCAAGCTGATATTCTGGTGGCTGCCATTGGAAAACCTGAATTCGTAACAGCGGATATGGTAAAAGACGGAGCGGTAATTATAGATGTAGGAACAACTCGTGTTGATGATTCCTCAAGAGAAAGAGGCTGGAGATTGGTTGGCGACGTGAATTTTGCTGAAGTCGCACCGAAGTCAAGCTACATTACTCCCGTTCCAGGAGGCGTTGGTCCAATGACAATTGCATCATTAATGATGAATACCCTGAAAGCCATGGAACTCAATGGAAAATAACATCGAATTCAAAATTATTGGTGATTACATCGAGCTTATGGCGCTTCTAAAAGCCCTAAGCATAGCACAAACCGGTGGCCATGCAAAGATGATCGTGGATGACGGAGAAGTAATAAGAAATGGTAAAATTGAGTTGCGAAGGCGCGCAAAATGCATTCCGGGAGACGTTATTAAGATTGATGGAAGTACAATCACATTACTCTAATCCTCAGTTATAAGTTGAACTTAAAACAATCTGAAGATTAAGCTTTTTTCACTTCCAAATGTTCTGTCGCTTGATATATTCGAAGAACCAATAAACCAAAGATCACACTTGACACAATTAAGGCAATATTCGTCAAACCATTAGTAGAAAAGGAAAGGCGAATTAATATGGTACATATCACAAAACCAGTATTTCGAATGAGCTGAGAGTACCGTTCCGTATACTGAAATGAGAGTAATAAAATAAAGACATCCGCTAAAATCAAAATGGTAAAGAATTCATTATAAAAAATAGCATTAAGCTGGAATGAATTGATAACAGATGGACTAAAAAACTGCATGTGAATCCAAGAAACTAGAGTGTATGCACTCGTAAGGGCTAGAACCGGAAGAAGCACTAAACTTATCGCTCGTTTCGAATTAACAAATCGTCGAAGGTTACTTGTAAGGCGTGACGGCATTATTTTATCACGACTTTTATTAAAAAGAAAGATTAGAAAAAATAGAACTAAAATTCCAATTAAATCATATATCAACTGCAAGTTACTCGGAGAATTAAGCCAAGATGCAGTAATCTCGATGTGAGGAATGTCCGCAAATATTCGCCGAATGACAATTAGAGAAATGATTTCAAATTGTTTTGAAACTGAGGTTGTGAACGACCTGGGAAGGTAATGAATCAGTAGATAGATTTCATAGATTAGTATTATCGAAAAAGGAGTATAAATAGCGGATATAGGATCCGTCAGTAGAATATTATCAATTCTAGAATGAAAGACATCGTATTTCTTCCCTAAGATGAGGAGAAGGTGAATAATGAAACCCAAAATAGAGACGTTGATCGTAAATCTCTCAATGGTGTTTTTGTTCTTCTCTGAAAACACCTTGGAAAAAGACAATTCAATCCAATTTTGCCAACCGGCTTTTGACATACTGATTGAACACGTAAGAATTCAAATTTGTTTAGTCCTTACTTTTCTTCGAATTGAATAACATTCTTTTTTTCAGTAAAAACATATAACAGCATATGCGTTTTCTTTTTGGAGTTGAGCTCTGAAGGACCTGTGTAGATATAATTCACCCTTAGCTCGGGATGGTCTTGTTTGAATTTATTTATTGTTTTCTCCCAAACCAGCTTATCTGCTAAAAAAGGGAAGTCAAACTTGTATACGCCATCAACTACCTCTTTCCCTCTTACTGGAGAGTCAACATTAGAATATGTTTCATCTGAAAAATCAATAATTGAAAGTGATGTAATCACCGTAAAACAAACTCCAATACTAATCGCAATTTTCACATCCTTTGTGAAACCCAACGACAAAGACTTTTCATCTGAATCAGAAATGTACTTAAACAAAAGCCACGAAGCAATAAGAATCAACCAAAACAAACCGTGCTCTAACAATTGAAAACGATCACCGAAAACCTGATCTGCAATTGAAAACAGACTGAACAAAGCAAGTGATGAAAAAACCGCTCTAAAAAACCATTTTTCAGATAAGGTATGGTTACCCTTTGAGAAACTAACAAGAGAAAGCATATAAAACACAAAATTAAATACTTCTAATGCAGAAACTGATGCCAAGGCAATGGTTGCAAAAATCGGGTTCTTAAGACCAAGTGAACCAAAAAATTTCACAAACAATGCAAAAAAGTCTTTCCCGACCCACAAATTATGTACATCCGGAATAATTTTATCTAAAACACTGAGTCCCCAGAAAAATGTCCAGAAAATAAGGATGGAAAATCTTATGATATTTTTTTCTTTCATTCCTTATCCTCCGTTACAATATAAAAAATAAGGGCATCTGCTTTTTTTAACCGCAACTCCTTTGGAACAGTATAAATATGATTAATCTTTTTTGTGGGGTTTTCTTTTTTGAATTTATCTATTGATTTTTCAAAAACCGTGCTGCCTCCAAGAAACGGAAACGATACCTTGTAGATATTGTCACCAACTTTTAGAGCCGTAATTGCATCTGTTCTTCTTGAAAAGTAATTTGTGTTATAATTAAAAATTGAAACACTCGTGACCAAAACTAAGACAACCGATACAATGGATGCGCCCAATAGCTGTTTCTTTTTAATTCCCATTTCATCCGTTGACACGCTGTTCTCTAGCCGAATGAAAACCACCCAAGAGAATAATGTTAAAAACCAAAAAAGGGTATGCTCTAACAGTTCAAAACGATCACCAAAAACATGATCGCCAATAGAAAATATCGTAAATGTAATAAGCGTAAAACAAATACCCGCCAAAAACCAAGAACGAGAAGCATCTAATCTTCTCTTAAAATAATGAATGAGGGCACCGGTAAAAAACACAAAGGCAAAAACCTCCAATGCAGCGGCGATAATAAGAGCAATATCAGCAATTATAGGTGCATCTAAACCCGCAGAGGCGAAAAATTTCTGAAACTGTGCGAATCGATCACGTCCTACCCATAAAAAATGACTTCCACCAATGAGCTTATCCACAATATTAAATAGCCAAAAAACAGACCAATAAACCAATATGGAATATCGAATAAGCTGGTTGGTAGGAATGGTATTTTTTTTCATTTCAAAGACACCCAATTAATAATAAATACAAGATTAAAAATAAAATCTAACTAGAAGTGAAGACCTTGTGTAAGCCGCTAGCTCCCCTCCATAAATCAACCCCCTAAGCTGAACTTCGCATCCTAAGCTAAAATGCTTAATGAAATAATATTCACCTGCAACGGTTGGAGCTATTGTCAAAACTTCATTACTGTTGTACGCAAACCTCATACCATATAACAAATTAAAATCGGAAATGGTGCTTTTACCAAATCCCCCAATTCCTGCAGAAAACCTTTCAGAATAATTAGAGATTGAAAAACTAACACTAGGTTCTATTCGAAATTTATCATTAATATCTATTGGAATATAAATGTCGTTTGAGCCGGAACTTTCGTAATCCCATTCATAATCCGCAATATTGAAAAGTGAAATACCTATACCGATTTTAAACTCAGAATCCTTTTCTTCTTGACTCAATAAATTGGTACCAAAAAACAAAATCATCGATGAAAATAGTAAGGTTCGTAGCTTCATGTTTTCATTATTTAAATAAACAAGTGGTCTTAGTATCTATTGTCTACTTCAAATACCTGAAATCTTGACCATTTTTAATCGACTTTACGGTCTCAATGAGCATTCGAATGCTATTTTCAACATCGTCCTTGTGAACCATTTCAACGGTGGTATGCATGTATCGCAAAGGCAATGAAATTAACGCACTTGTTACTCCTTCATTGGAGTAAGCGAATGCATCGGTATCCGTACCCGTTGAACGTGAAACAACAGCACGCTGAAAAGGTATTTTATTCTTTTCAGCAGTAGAAATAATTTGCTTCAAAAAGTTATTCTGGACCGCTGGCCCATAGGTTAAAACAGGACCATCACCAGATTTCAAATCTCCATTTTCAATTTTACTAACCATCGGAGTATTCGTGTCGTGACAAACATCTGTAACCAAAGCAACATCCGGCTTAATTCTTTCAGCAATCATTTGAGCTCCTCTCAAACCAATTTCTTCCTGAACGGAGTTCACAACGTATAAAGTAAATGGTAATTTGGTTTTTGATTCTTTAAGCAAACGAGCTGTTTCAGCAATCATAAATCCACCCATTCTATTGTCAAGTGCACGACCAACATATTTATTCTTGTTTAGAATCATGAACTCGTCCTCAAAAGTAGCTACGCATCCAACATGGATTCCTAGAGCTTCTACCTCTTCTTTTGTCTTACACCCGCAATCTAAAAAGATATTTTTAAGACTTGGTGTTTCTTCTTTGCCCTTTCGCATGTGAATAGCTGGCCATCCAAAAACTGCTTTCACAATTCCTTTATCCGTATGTATATTGACTCTTTTGGAAGGTGCAATCATATGATCAGAACCGCCATTACGCATGAGGTAGATAAATCCATCTTTGGTAATGTAATGAACAAACCAAGAGATTTCGTCAGCATGTGCCTCAATAACCACTTTATACTTTTGACCTGGATTAATAATCCCCGCTACACTCCCATAATTGTCGACAATATAATCATCCACATACGGCTTCATGTACTCCAACCACAACTTTTGGCCTTCTGACTCAAAACCCGTTGGGCTAGGATTGTTTAAATATTTTTCAAGAAATTTTTCAGATTTAGTCGTAATAATTTTTTTCATTCTACCTCATTAAAGTTATATTTCCTTTAACTATTGATTTCAATCCTCCTACACAAGTCACATCAAGATAATAGTCATACACATCTGGCTGTAATTGCGCTCCTCTAAAAGACCCATTCCAACCATTATTTACATCTGTTGATTCGAAAACCATTTCTCCCCAACGATCAAAAATCCTAAAGATAACTTTTTCAATGTATAATCCTCGAACATATAAGACATCATTCTCCATATCTCCGTTAGGAGAAAATGCGTTAGGAACAAAAACATAAGGATCCTCACAAATAATTTCGTAAATCTTAATTTCTACAGTATCCTCTCTAGTACATATTCCATCTGAAACAGATAAGGTATATATGATATCTTCATCTATTACGGCATCCGTTTGTTGATTTGTCGGTGCATTCAGACCTGTTTCGGGAGTCCATTGATAAGAAGACAATCCGGAAGGCGAACCAAATAAAGTAACCGTACCTCCAGGTGGCACACCATAATCTGATGCTGAAGCGATCACTAAAGTTGAATCTATATCTGAAACATTTATAAAAATAGAATCTTCAACGACACAACCTTCGGGAGACGTACCGGTAATATAAATATATTGAGAAAACGTAGGGTTTCCTTGAACAGTTTCTGTATTTCCTGGATTGATTAAAACCGAAGTAGGTTGCCAATTATAGTCAAGAACAATAGACGGATTCAGATTGGTTACAGTAACATCAATTACATCACCAACACAAATTGAATCTTGTGAATTCAAAGCGAGCTCTGGTTCAATAAAAACAAACAAAACACTATCAATAATCAAACAATCATCATTACTCGCCTCAATAAAATAATAACCGGTATTTGGAATATCAATGACAACATTGGGATTGTTTAAGTCTGTGTTAAGGGTATCTGAAATCAAATTATTCGAAGACCAAATGAATTGGCTTGCTCCTGATGTTGATGGACTTAATGTCGTGGGGACTGGAACACACAATTCAACAAGGTCGACTAAATCAATCGTGGGCTGAGGTGTAACCGTAACAAATGCAGTATCAGCATCAAATACGCCACATATATCATCATATATATAGAGTATCACTTCGAACACTCCTTCATTGTCAAAAGTTGTTGATGGTTCAAAATTTAGAGAATCAAGGATACCATTCCCAAAATCCCACATAAAATCCGAATCTGATAAAGAATTATTTGTAAAATTCACTTCGACAGGAGAGCACCCCTGATTATTATCCAGTGAAAAATCTGAAATTGGGAGTTCACTAAAATCAACAATAATACTATCATTGATTGTACAATAACCGTTACTTAATTCTACATGATAGGTTCCTGCTCCGGAAACGGTGAGCGTTGAATCATTTGGCGGGTTCAAAACATTTGAAAAATCAGAAACATCCGACCACACAAAACTTGTTGCGCTACCATTAGAATTCGCTATTAGCGTAGCATCCGGCTGATCACATATAAAAAGAGAATCTAAAACAGAAACGATTACATCAGGAACAACAGTTATGACGGCCTCTGTTGTGTCTGAAACTCCACAAATCGAATCATAAATATATAATGAAACATTATATGTTCCGGGCAAATTGTACTCAATAGCGGGTTCAAAATTGGTTGAATCAATATTTCCATTTCCAAAATCCCACAAGAAATAACTGGTTTGAACCGAGAGGTTATTAAAATCAACGGACAAAGGCGAACAGCCTATGGTATCCGTTAGAGTGAATTCTGCTTCTGGGGGGACATTAAACTGAACATTTACGGTGTCTTGTGTTGTACAAAAACCATTACTAACCTGAATATAATATACGCCCTCATTAATTACTGTAATTACTGAATCGGAAGGATTATTAAGAGGGTTTGAAAAGTCAGAACTAGTGGACCAAATAAATGTATTGCCCGTACCATAGGAGTTTACAGACATATCAAATGGGTCATTATTACAAATACTAATGGGATCAATGACCTCAGCTATTACAGAATCAATAACGACAACCATAATTTGGGCAGTGTCCGTAAGTTGACAGATGCTGTCAGTTACATACAAATTGATTTCATAAGTTCCTGCCTCCGTGTATGTAATAACAGGGTTGTATGTTGTAGAGTCTAAAACACCATCTCCAAAATCCCATAAATAGGTATCACTTTCTGAAGATGTATTGTCAAAGGATACTATAAAGTCATTACACCCAATTGTTTGATCCACTGTAAATTCTGCTAGTGGTAACAATCCTGAATCAAATTTATATACAGCTGCATTACAATTAGAACTATTATTTACGGAAGACCATGCCCCTGGAGTCGTTGGGAAATCATCATTTCCTCCACACCCAGCACAAACACATTGGTAAACAACTCCATTTTTATCAAACCTAGAGGTGCCTCCGTCAACATGTTCATCAGATTGAGGTCCACCAATATAGGACCCGTATAAAATATTTGACATGTCAGCCGCCATAACCATCAAATAAAAATCTGCACCACCCGCCGGTGTGGATTGAAGGGCATTTGCTGTGACTGGCATACCATTAAGTACTGTATTAGCCTGAAGAATATTTGCACCCCATCCAGAAACGTATATATTACCGCAATTATCAACAAGAAAAGCTGCAGGTGATATTTGTATATCTGGACTGCCATTTCCGAATCTTGTAGATGCTAAGTTTGTTGAAAGCAAAGAATCTAACTTAATAACAAAATTACTGCTTGCACCATTTGAATATGTTGCATTATTGACAGGGAAATTCCCCCCAACTGATTGACCAAGAAGAAAAACATTATTGACCCGATCAATCTCCACAAAAAATACTTGGTCGTATTGATTCATGCCAACATAACTTGCTTGAGTTATCGTGTTTCCTACTGATGGAATCTTTACCACAAAACCATCAGTTGATCCTCCTCCATTATTTGGCTGAAAACCACTTGCCGTACCCGGAATATTATTTGATTCAGTTCCTCCAGCAAATACCACATTTCCAGTTAGGTCCATTTTAACTGAATAGCAAGCATCATCCTGAGAACCACCATAATAACTAGAAAATAGTAATTGACTAAAATCTGATGAAAGCATGAATACAACCCCGTCTTGATTACCTGCATTAGTGTTCTGAAAAGCATTAACGGTCGGGAAATTGGTTGATTTAGTACAAGATGCCACAACAACATTATTGGCGTCGTCTAGCGTTATCTCTCCTCTGAATTGATCTCCATAATTGGAGACAATTCCAGTGTAAGCACCAACATTGTTATAGGGTAACAAGGCTGCTTCATAATTCATCCCATCATTACCTGAGCCTCCAACGTAAGTTGAACCCATTAATGTTGTTCCGTCTGCGCTAAATTTAGAAACATATAAATCAACTCCTTGGTTATTGTGAGACACCCCATTGAAAGACAACTGGGCTGCTGATCCACCATTGTGCGTTGCATCATAAGCTCCTGAGCTCGTTGGAAAGTCTGCACTTGATGTTGAGCCAAAAACATAAATATTATCGTTAAGGTCACAAATTAAGCTGTGAGCAGCTTCCGTTCCTGAATTATTATTGCCCCCGCCTAAAAAAGTACTCCATAACATATTCTGTCCATCTGGAGAGTATTTGGTAATGAATACATCTGTTACTCCATAAGCACCATTAAGAACCGTAAAATTCGAATTAATATCATAGGCTGATGCACTTGGCATTGGATAATTATTTCCATAAACCATTCCTCCTGCGTATGCAGAACCATCGTATCCATATGTTGCCGTCATTCCAAAGTTGTCTGAAAATGCGCCATTGTATGTAGCAAAAACGAGAACAGGGTCAATGACAAGAACTTCACTTTGATCATATTTCCCCAATTGAAACGAAACATTGTCTCCTGAGAGAACAAAATTACACTCCACTTCCACTTTTTCACCATTTATTTCCTGATAAGCAAAAGGCTTTTCTTCGAAAATCTTACCGATTGAAGTAGAAATTTCCAAATCACCCGCGGCATTGACTTTTATTGATTCATGACCTGCGTAATTCAATTGAATTACATCATACCCTTGAAATGGTGAAATAACAAATTCATATTTAAACTGACCCTCATTATTTTGCACATTTAGATCAACACCATTATATAGGTTTTTCATTACTGTATTTCCGTAAGAATGCACCTTTGAGGCCCATTTCGACCGATCATTTCCTTTAAAATAATTAAAATAAAACGAGCTTTCATCATGCTTTTCAATTGAAGAGACTTGATTACTTCCAACAAAATTTAGATGAACAAGATGTTCTCTTATTTCTTGACCTACATTAACATCAAAA
>DAIPZI010000042.1:0-10450 GCA_036782275.1 Crocinitomicaceae bacterium | reverse complement strand
TACCTGTGGTGTTATTATTAAAGGTCAGATTTACAGTAATGGTACTGTCACATCCTGCGGAAGAAAGAAGAATTTCAGTTCCTGATGGGTTGAGCTCATCATACGTGTTTCCATTAACTTCAACACTGTAGCCGTCACCGATACACCCTGTATGTGTTTCTAATCCAGTAAATTCTGAAATAACGGTTAAGTTCAACGTGGCAAGAGAGTCACAACCATTTAAAGCAGGAAGAGTCGCTGTCTGACTATCTGAATTATTGAAAGTCAAACCATTCCAAATGAATGGCAAGTCATTTTCGCAAATAGTCAAATCCGTTGTGCTTTCTGAATTTAATTCTGTATTTATTGTAAATGTGATGTTGTCTCCTGTGCATCCCACTTGATCAAATACTGAAACAGTATATGTTCCTGAGCAAAGGTTGTCTAATTGAATTGGCGATGCTGTGGGTACCGGGTTTATTGGAGTATTCCCCGCGGCGTATGGATCACCATAATAATACCAGTAGGGAGGATACCCGTTTTGTCCCTGAACTGTGATAGATCCAGAACATGAACCTTCACATGTATTGACTTGATTTGATGCTGTAACATATGGTGCGCCTACTCCTAAATCAACATTCGCCTGAACGGTATCTGCACAGCCATATGTAGGGGTTACGATACAATAATAGAGACCCGTACTCAAATCAGTTGCAGTATTGTTCGTTTGTCCTATGGCTTGAAAATCTTCATCATACCAATCATAAAAATAAGGCGCTACTCCTCCTGATAAAACTGTTGCTGTCGCTTGTCCGTTTGCAATGCAGGCTGCGTCTATTGAAGAAACATTGATACTTAATGGCTCGATTAATTGACAATTGTTTACTCTAAATAGGGAGGCGTAATTGTCATTTAAAGCACTATTCAAAGCACCTGGTGTTTGATCGTTCCCAGCGCATGCACCAGCATCACCAGCACATCCTAGAAGCCAATCTGCTTGGTTATATGGATCATTTCCTGAAAAATAAAACACATCGTCGGTACCAGAGCCAGGAAAATAGATGGTGCTATTGGCAGTGATGTCTCCATAAGACAATGAAAACACTTCACATCCAGTGAGGTCTACAACACGAATGCAGTCGCCTCCATTTCGCATTCCTATTCTTGTCCAAACTCCGCCAGCGACCCATCCTGTTAATGGATAGCTGCACGCAACGGCACCGGGTGTTGAGGGATTGGTTTCAAAATAAGTGGAGTTTTCAATAGGCATAACAAGAGAACAATTGCCATCATTTAAATCGAAATCATTTGTAGGAAGATCAACATTTGGATCAGAACCGTTGTACAAAGTTATTATCGTCCCATAAGGAATACAGCTCCAAAAGGCGTCATTTGAAAACCGATTACAACCACTCGCAATACCCGAGCTTCCATGATATCCATTGTTGTCATCTATGATCCATCCTCTAATGTCAATACAGGGGTTACAACTCGTCGAAGCGCTCGTATCGATGACAATTAGTTCTAAATACTCTTGAGATCCAGATGGGCCATTAGAGAATTCGTTAATAACAAGGGTTTGGGATGTAACAGAACCAGTAAAAAAAATACTAACCAAAAAAACCAAGAAGGCTTTCTTTACAAATTCTTCCAAAAATTGATTCACAGCAACGAGTATAATAGTTTTGAAGCCTAAAGATACATAAAGATACTTTCCAAATTTAAAATTTGGATTGGGAATAATTTTAAATAATATCTGCAAACAAATAATTATTTATATTTTCGGCTCTGAATATGAAATTAATTACAGCTCTCGTCTCATTCTTATTAATGACTGTGAGCACTTTTGGTCAATACATTCCCCAAAACGGAGTTGCAACATCTAAAAGTGAAATTACAGCGATCACAAATGCACACATATACGTTTCTTCGACTCAGGAATATAAAAACGGTTCCATACTTATTAAAGAGGGCAAAGTTTTAAAAATTGGCAAAAAAATTAAAATACCGAAAGGAGCTAATGTTGTTGATTTACAGGGAAGAACCGTACTTCCTGCATTTGTTGAATTGAATTCCAATATTGGAATTGTTGAACAAAAAAAAGAATCCCCAAGGTCGTATAGACCTCAAATTGAATCAAATAAAGGAAGCTCTTTTTATTGGAATGAGGCTGTGCATCCAGAAGTAGATGCAAGCCTTATGTATTCTAAAAATAAAGCAGCGATTAAGGACATCAATCAAAAAGGTTTTGGCTTTTTTGCATCTCATAGTAATGAGGGAATTGTAAGGGGGACTGGACTCTTAGTTTCGGCGAATGGAGACAATCTTTCTAGTGATATTTTGAGTCCGCAGATAGCATCTTACTATTCATTAAACAAAGGCCATTCAAAGCAATCTTACCCTTCTTCTCAGATGGGTTCAATAGCTTTACTTAGACAGTCCTTTTATGATTTTCAATATTACACAAAATCAGATTTAAATTTTACGGATTTATCCATGGAGGCTTGGAAGTCTCAAATGCACCTGCCAAGGTTTTTTCAAACTGCCGACAAACTTGAAATCCTTAGAGCCAGCAAAATTGCCAATGAATTTAATTCAAGTTTTATTTATCTGGGTTCAGGAAATGAATATGAAGCAATTGACCCTCTAAAAAAGCTTAATTCAAAAATAGTTGTACCAATCAACTTTCCTGATGCTTATGATGTAAGCGATCCGTATATTTCTCGTTTGATTCCCTTGAGTCAGCTTAAACATTGGGAGCTTGCACCTTTAAATTTTAAAATACTTAAAGAAAATAATATTGAAGTTGCGATCTCATCTTCCGGTTTAAAATCTGCTGACCAATTTTGGAAAAACATTAGGCTTATTATTCATTCTGGAGTCAATAAAATCGATGTTTTAAAGGCTTTAACCGAAACACCTGCAAATTTTATTGGGCAAGGAGAGAATATTGGTCGTCTTGAAAAAGATATGCTGGCTAGCTTTACGGTATTCAGCTCCGACCCATTTACAGATAAGAATGCAAAAGCAAATGAAATCTGGTTAAAAGGAGAAAGAAAACCTTTGGAGCCTTTTCAGGAAATAGAAGTCAAGGGGAGCTATCATTTAAACCGGCCAAATAACCGATTTGTATTGGAGTTTTCTGGTTCTGCCCAGCGTCTAAAAGTGAGTTTGTTTGATACCGATTTAGATGGAAATAAAGTAGACTCTACGAAAACAAAAGCGGCGTTTAAATTGGATGGAAACGACGTAACACTGACCTTAAAAAGAGTGGATTCAATAGGTAAGTTTGCAGAGGTGTTACATGGAAAAGTGACACCGAATGGTGCTGTAATGGAAGGAGATATTGTTCTCAAAGATGGCACATGGGAGAAATGGAGTGCCATAAGATTTTTAGATTCAGAGAAAGAAGATTTGGACACAAAAACGCAAACCATTCAGACGGGTAAATGCTGGTTTCCAAATGTTTCTTACGGTTTGGATTCTGCTCTTCAACAAGAGTCAATAGTGTTTACAAATGCAACAATTTGGACAAACGAAGTCGAAGGAATTGTGAATGAGATGGATGTTCTCGTTGAAAATGGTAAAATTTCGCGAATTGGAAAAGCATTAAAGTTTGATAGTAAAAATGTTAAGGTGATCGATGCAAGTGGAATGCATCTGACTTCGGGTATAATTGATGAACATTCGCATATTGCGATTTCCAAAGGGGTTAATGAAAGTGGTCAGGCCATATCTGCGGAGGTAAGTATTGCTGATGTAGTGAACTCTGATGATGTAAATATTTACAGACAATTAGCTGGAGGTGTAACATGTTCTCAATTGCTTCATGGTTCTGCAAATCCCGTCGGAGGTCAATCTGCGATAGTTAAATTGAAATGGGGTGAATTCCCAGAAAATATGCTTATTCAAAATGCGCCAGGGTTTATAAAATTTGCTCTTGGGGAAAACGTTAAGCAGTCTAATTGGGGAAATTTTAATACGGTTCGTTTTCCTCAAACCAGAATGGGTGTTGAGCAAGTGTTTTATGATGGTTTTCACAGAGCAAGGATATACAATCAGGAATGGGAAAATTACCTGAAAAAGAACAAGGGCAAATCAATCAATGAACCAAGAGTCGATCTTGAATTGCAAACCTTGGCTGAAATACTGAAAAAGGAGCGATTTATTACCTGTCATTCTTATGTGCAATCGGAAATAAATATGTTGATGCATGTTGCAGATTCAATGGAATTTCGTGTAAATACCTTTACGCATATTTTAGAGGGGTATAAGCTTGCCGATAAAATGAGAGAACATGGGGTAGGTGGTTCAACCTTTTCCGATTGGTGGGCATACAAATATGAGGTAAATGATGCCATTCCATACAATGCAAGTTTAATGCATGATAATGGCGTTGTTGTAGCCATAAATTCAGATGATGCCGAGATGGGGCGTAGGCTTAATCAAGAAGCTGCAAAAGGCGTGAAATATGGAGGGATGTCTCAAGAAGACGCATGGAAAATGGTCACCTTAAACCCGGCAAAACTTTTACATCTCGATGACAGAATGGGGAGCGTTAAGATTGGGAAAGATGCAGACTTAGTCCTTTGGACCGATAATCCATTAAGTATAATGGCTAAGGTTTCCAAAACAATAATCGACGGAACAATTTACTTTGATTCTGATCGAAAAACAGCAATGGAGAATCGAAATATTGAGGAAAGAGCGAGAATTATTCAAAAGATGATTTTGAACAGAGAGGCAGGTAACCCGGTAAAAAAATACGAACATAAGAAAGAAAAATTTTACCATTGTGACTCCTTTGGTGAGGAGGGAGAAACTTCAACAAATACGCATTAAAATGAGATTTTATTTAGGCTTTTTCTTTTTACTTGTTCCTGGATTGATTTTTTCACAAAAGATTTTATTTAAAGGGGCTGATTTACATATAGGAAATGGTGAGTTTATTGAAAACGGTTTGCTGGGAATCGATGGGGATCGTATTGTTTTAGTTAAAAAGGCATTAATCTCTAGCATCAATGAAAATAAATGGGACTCTATCATTGACGTTTCGGGTTCTCAGATCTATCCTGCTTTCGTGAATACCAATAATACACTCGGTTTAACAGAAATTGATGCCGTTAGAGCAACAAGAGATTTTGATGATGTAGGGGCGTTTAATCCTCATTTAAGAGCCCAGATAGCGTTCAATGCAGAATCGAAAGTAGGGGAGACCGTAAGAACGAACGGGGTAATGATTACCCAAGCTACTCCAAGAGGAGGAATAATTTCCGGTGCATCTTCTGTGATGAGTCTTTTTGCCTGGAATTGGGAAGACGCCACTGTTTTAGCGGACGACGGGATACATGTCAATTGGCCGAGTAGTACTGTTGGTGGAGGCTGGTGGGCGGAACCAAAACCCAAATCAAGAAATAAGGAGTATGGCGCTCAAAAAGAGGAGCTACGTTCCTTTTTTGATTTGTCCAAAGCGTATTGTGAATCAAAAAAACCAAAATTTGATCAGAGGTTGGAGGCAATGAAAAAATGTTTTTCTGGAAATCAGAGGGTGTATATTCATGCTAATGAATTGCAACAGATTCATGATGTTATTGATTTTGTAACCGAAATGAATTTTCCATTCCCTGTTTTAGTCGGTGGATACGATGCACATTTAGTAGGTCGCAAATTAAAGGACGCAAAACTTCCTGTAATGCTTAAGCGAATTCATGGATTGCCTCAATTGGAAGGGGAGGCAACAGATTTGCCATACAAATCGGCAACTTTATTGAGTGAACAAGGCGTTCTTTTTTGTTTACAAGGAGCTGGTGACATGGAAGCAATGAATGCCCGCAACTTGCCTTTTATAGCAGGAACTTCTATGGCTTATGGACTAACCGAGGAGCAAGCAGTTGAGTCTATTTCATTGAGCCCCTGCAAAATTATGGGGATAGATAAAGATTACGGCTCACTTGAAATTGATAAAAAAGCTACATTTTTTGTGTCAAGGGGCAATGCTTTAGACATGATGACCAATAAGGTTACGATGATCTATTTTGATGGTAAAAGTGAATCGACAAGTAATTTTCAAGAAGCACTCTACCTGAAGTACAAAGCAAAGTATTCAGAGCGTTAAGTTATTTAGCCGTGAATGGTCTCTGATTTACCATATGTTTTCATTAAATCGGCTTCAAATTTCAAAAATTTTTCCCAGCGATCGTTGACATCAATATTACCTCCGTATTTTTTTGCAAAATTCAAAAAAGTCACGTAGTGTCTAGCCTCACTCTCCATTAACATTCTATAAAAATCGCGGAGGTCTTTGTCCGATAGCTCCTCAGAAAGTATTTTAAATCTTTCACAGCTTCGTGCTTCAATCATCGCAGCGAACAGCATTTGGTTTACAAAGTGACCTTCTCTAGAGCTATTGCTTTTATCTTTTTTAAGAAAATTCGATAAGTCTTTGACGTATGGATCTTTTCGTTCGAAGCCTAGCTTGAAGCCACGCTCTTTAATTTTATCATGTACCATTTTAAAATGCTCCATTTCTTCTTTGCAGATTTCGACCATTGATTCTACGAGGTCGGGATATTGTGGGTACTGTACAATAATTGAAATGGAATTGCTCGCTGCTTTTTGTTCACAAAAGGCATGGTCTATTAATATTTCTTCCAGGTTTTTTTCAACGATATTTACCCACCTGGGATCGGTTGCCATTTTAAGTCCAAGCATACATTAGTTTTGTACAAAAATAAACCAATAATGATTACTTAGAATAAACTTCAGCCTCTATTATTAATCAATCACCTTGTTCTTTTTGTATATTTGATTCTCAATTAATAAGATGACAAAAACTGCACAAAAAGACACAAATCAAGCCTTAGGTCAAAAAGAATTAAAGACAGCGTTTGAGCATATGTGCATGGCTAAAACATTAGCTGAAAAATACGAGGAGAACAAGGAGGTCACATCAAAATATGTTCATGCAACTTCAAGAGGGCATGAAGCCATTCAGATTGCATTGGGAATGCAGCTTAAGCCTTGTGATTGGGTTTCACCTTATTACCGTGATGACTCAATTTTACTCTCTATAGGGATCAAGCCATATGATCTTATGCTTCAGGTGTTTGCGAAAAAAGACGACCCCTTTTCAGGAGGAAGAACATATTACTCGCATCCTTCATTGAATAGGGATGACATGCCTAAAATTATTCATCAATCTTCTGCTACTGGGATGCAGGCGATACCTACGACGGGTATTGCTATGGGTATTCAGTATAAGGAAAATGAAGGAATAGATCATTCGAATAGCGAAAAACCATTGGTTGTTTGTTCACTAGGAGATGCATCGTGTACGGAAGGTGAGGTGTCCGAAGCTTTCCAGATGGCTGCTTTGAAGCAGTTTCCAATTTTGTTTTTGGTGCAAGACAATGAATGGGATATTTCAGCAAATGCCGAGGAGACTAGAGCTCAAGATATTAGTAAATATGCACAGGGCTTCAATGGTATCGAGGTTCGAACAATAGATGGGAGTGATTTTGAAGAATCGTACCATACCGTACAAGAAGTCTTTGCTTTAATTAGAGAAGAAAGGAGGCCTTTTATAATTCATGCTAAAGTTCCTTTATTGGGGCATCACACTTCTGGTGTTCGAATGGAGTGGTATCGAGACGATCTCGAAGAGGCCAAGAAAAAAGACCCATATCCGAAACTTAAAAAACTACTTGAAAAAGGAGGAGTTGCTCTCTCTGAAATCATTAATACTGAAGCAAAAATTAAGTCAGAAGTTGACGAGCAGTATGAACGGGCACTGAATGCTGAAGATCCAAATCCAGAAAGCATTCAAGACTTCATATTTGCTCCAACAGAGATCACCGAAGAATTAGGAGAGCGTTCTCCAAAAGGAAAGAAAAAAACTGTAATGGTTGATTCTGCACTCTTTGCTGTAAGGGAAATCATGCAAAAACATCCTGAAGCTCTACTTTATGGGCAAGACGTAGGTGGTAGGTTAGGAGGGGTTTTTCGTGAAGCAGCAACTTTGGCTCAAACGTTTGGTGGAAATAGGGTTTTTAATACCCCTATTCAAGAAGCATTTATAATTGGCTCCACAGTCGGTATGTCAGCCGTTGGGTTAAGGCCGATTGTTGAGGTGCAATTTGCCGATTATATATGGCCAGGCTTGAATCAGCTATTTACCGAAGTGTCAAGATCTTACTATTTATCAAATGGAAAGTGGCCTGTAAGTTGCGTGATTCGCGTCCCAATTGGAGCTTATGGCTCTGGTGGACCTTATCATTCTTCAAGCGTTGAATCCGTTTTAGCGAATATTCGCGGTATAAAATTAGTATACCCATCTAATGGTGCTGATTTTAAAGGCTTAATGAAAGCAGCATATTATGACCCTAACCCAGTAGTTATTCTCGAACATAAGGGATTATATTGGTCCAAGATTAAGGGTACTGAAGAAGCCATGTCTGTTGAGCCAAGTGAAGATTACGTTATTCCTATAGGGAAGGCAAGAATTGTTCAGAAGGCAGATGAATTGTATGTGGAAAATGGTGAGAGTATAGGCATTGTTTCATATGGTCGCGGAATATATTGGTCACTCGAGGCAATGAAAGGGTATAAAGGTAAAATAGAACTGCTCGATTTACGCAGCTTAAACCCCTTGGATCATGATGCAATGAATGCCTTGTGTCAAAAACATGGCCACATTATCATTGTAACTGAGGAATCTATTGAATGCTCATTTTCTTTGGGTCTTGCAGGTAGATTACAAAGAGATAACTTTAACTATTTAGATGCCCCTATTCAAATAGTCGGGTCCATCGACACGCCGGCAATTCCATTAAATTCTGATTTAGAATTAACGCTTTTACCAAATGCAAAAAAGGTCGCTGAAGCCATTGACCAAATAATTAAATTTTAATTTATGACAATAAAAGACACAATTAAGGAAGTTGAGAAATTTCACAACGCATTTGGGATAGAAAACAATTATGAACCTACATCAACCCTTTCAGAGTCTGAATGTGATTTGCGACATAGGCTGATGGCTGAGGAAAATGAAGAGTATTTGGAGGCAGCAAAAAATGGAGATCTTATAGAAATTGCAGACGCTCTAGGAGATCAATTGTATATTCTTTGTGGAACAATACTGAAGCATGGTCTTCAAGACAAAATCGTTGACGTTTTTAAGGAAATTCAGCGGTCGAATATGAGCAAGCTTGATAAGCAGGGCAAACCCATTTATCGTGAAGATGGAAAAGTAATGAAATCAGAGCTTTATTTTAAGCCAGACATTAAGTCGATCCTAAATCAAGATTGAGTTATCCACGCTATACTCTTTATTTCTTTTAACATCTTTTACTTTTTCAAACCAATTCTGAAATAGCTTTGGACTATGACAGATATTTCGTTCTATTTTACACCCATTAGTTTTGATCGGGAAAACTATCAAAAAGAACAGATAGGGGGATGTATTGCTGCTTTTACTGATGAATTTCCTTCGATTGACTCTGGGTCAATAGCAATACTATATGTTCCTGAAAACAGAGGGTCTCGCACGAAACAGGACCAAAAAACGAGTTCCGATTTTCGGAAGTCATTCTATCAATTATATAAGGGTAAAAATTGGAACAAAAGTATTTTTGATTTAGGAGATATCCTTCCAGGAAACGAACTTAAAGATACCTACTTTGCACTTTCGAATGTCGTTGCTGAGTTGGTGAAGTCCAATGTGTTGCCCATAATAATTGGTGGGTCACAAGACCTGGTGATGGGGGTTTACGACGCTTATGCCAAATTGGAGCAGCTTGTCAATATCTGTTCAATAGACTATAGCTTAGATCTTGGCGATACAGAAAAAGAGGCTGATTCACAGTCTTACCTAACTCCTTTGATGTTAAAACGGCCGTGCTATTTATTTAATCATGCCAATATTGGTCTTCAGATACCTTATGCAAGACCTCAAGATATAAAGCTCTTTGAAAAGTTGTTTTTCGATATTTGCAGATTGGGTGAATTTAATTCTGATTTTCGAAAAGCAGAGCCGCATCTGCGAAATGCCGATATAATTAATATAGATTTCAAATCCATTAAGGCTTCCGAAGTATTTGCACATGGCTCAAATCCAAATGGATTTTATGCTGAACAAATATGTCAAATTGCGCGTTATGCAGGTATAGCAGATAAGGTAAATTGTTTGGGAGTATTTAATTACAATGATTTAAATGCCATTTCAGATAAGTTACTCGCAGACATGTTATGGTATTTTACTGATGGGTATTTTTCTCGATGGGGAGATTTTCCAATGGGTAGTAAGGCTGCATATAAGAGGTTTACGGTCGTATTGGAGGAAGGAGATTATACTATTGTTTTTTACAAAAGCAACAAGTCCGGCCGATGGTGGATGGAAGTGCCATATCCACCAAAAGAAGGAAAAAAATATGAGCGTCACTACCTAGTACCATGCAATAGAGAGGATTATGAT
>DAIPZI010000041.1:0-10561 GCA_036782275.1 Crocinitomicaceae bacterium | reverse complement strand
AAGAACTATAAACTAACTATGAAACTGGATCAATTGGAGCTGTTTTAGAAACCTATCCAAATCAATGCGGTGAACTTACTCAACTTACAACGCATTAAAAAACACATCCCATAAACGCAGTTTTGTGAACTTATTGTAAACATGAAAGCAATTTTTACGTTGTTACTGTGTGTGATTTGGTCGATTGGTTACACACAAGAGGGCGTGGCCATTAATAATAATGGTAGTGCTCCAAATGCATCAGCCATACTTGATTTGCAAAGTACCAATAAAGGGTTTCTTGTACCTCGAATGACTCAATCACAAAAGGTTGGAGTAGCTACTCCTTCTTTGGGTTTATTGATTTATCAAACAGATGGAATTCCAGGTTTTTATTATTTTTCAGGTTCAGAGTGGACAGAGCTATCCTCACAAGCATCAGCTTGGTCACTAAGTGGAAATACAGGAACCAATAGTACCACTGATTTTATTGGAACCTCTGATGCTCAAGACTTAAGCTTTCGCACAAATAACATCGATCGTTTACGTCTATCACAGTCTGGTCAGCTCGAAGTATTCAATACAGGTTTGTCCGTTTTTATTGGCGAGCAAGCAGGTGAAGTTGACGACCTAACAAATAATTTAAATGTTTTTGTCGGGTACAGAAGTGGGTTCTCTAATACGTCAGGTAACTATAACCTTGCCTCAGGTTACAGGTCTTTATTTTCTAACGTCGATGGATACCGAAATACAGCACTAGGTGCCGAATCTCTTTTTGACAATTCAACAGGATACTATAATACCGGAGTTGGATGGAGGGCTTTATATAATAATACCATTGGATATCAGAATACGGCCTTGGGATCTCTATCCTTAAATGCGAATTCTGAAGGAATAAGAAATACGGCCTTGGGGTACCGCGCTTTATATTTTAATATCGATGGGGGACAAAATACGGCAACAGGGTATCAAGCACTATATCGAAATACTATTGCTGATAGAAATTCCGGTCACGGTTTTCAGGCACTACGAAACAATACGGAGGGAACAGGCAATACAGGTAGTGGATACAGGTCATTATACAATAATGCTACTGGGAACTATAACTCAGGCTTTGGCTACAGTGCAAATAGTATAGGTACAGCATTAGTCAATGCCACGGGATTAGGATATAACGCTGATAATTCAGCAAGTAATTCTGTGGTTGTTGGTAATGCAAATGTTAGCAGCATTGGTGGGCAAGTTGGGTGGACCACACTAAGCGATGGCCGATTCAAGAAAAACATACGAAATGACGAGGTTAAAGGACTCGAGTTTATTACGGGTTTACAACCTGTTACTTATAATTATGATGTCCATGCCAAAGAAAATTGGATGGAAGAAAATTTTGGTGAGAGAGACGATGCTGAGTGGGAAGGAAAATATGACATCGAAACCATGAGATTTTCTGGATTTATTGCTCAAGACGTAGAAGCTTTGTCCAAATCTTTGGGCTACGAGTTTAGTGGAGTAGACGCTCCTAAAAACGCTAAAGACATTTACGGTCTGCGTTATGCAGACTTTGTAGTTCCAATAGTAAAATCTGTTCAAGAGCTTAATGATCTTCTTCTTGAAAAGGATAAAGAAATAGAATCCTTGAAAAAATCGAACCTGAAGCTTCAAAATATGCTTCTCGAAAACACAAAAGCGATTAAAGAATTACAGAAGTCACTAAAATCAAATAAAGAATAAGATGAGGTCATTCATATCCGTGATTTTTAGTTTTTTATGTGTTGTTTCTGCTGTGCATGGACAGTCAGGTGTTCGTATTAATGATGGAACGGCAGTAGTATGTGCAGGAGCTGTACAAATGGTGGTGTCGGGAGATTTTGTGAACAATGGAACGTTTAACCCTTCAAATGGAACGGTCTATTTATCAGGCGACACAAAACAAAACATTAGTGGTTCAGGAAATAATACTTTTTACGGAATAGAGCTTAATAATTCCGCTGGAGCAGATCTTGCTTCAAATGTGGTTATAACTAATGAGTTAAGTCTGAATAGTGGTCTATTGGATTTGGTTAATTCAAATTTAACGCTAGGTACAGGTGCAACGATTCAAGGAACTCCATCTGAGTCAAATATGGTTGTTGCTTCCGGTACGGGTGAGCTCAGAAAGCGTTTTTCAGGCACGCCGGTAAGTGATGATTCTGATGCATTTACTTTTCCTATTGGGACCAATGGTGCTATTGCAGAGTATTCTCCAGTAGTGATGAATTTTAAAAGTGCGGACTTTGGACCACAGGCCTATGTTTCAGTTCAAGTCGCAGATACAAAAAACCCATTCTTTTCACCCGATGTAACTACTTACATTGATCGAAATTGGATCATAGAACCCAATGATATGTCGGCATTTAATTATGAGGTAAAGCTTTATTATACGGATGCGGATATTATTTTAGGTTCTTTAATCGAAGGTGATATTTCTCCTATTAAATACAGTAATGGAACCTGGTATGAACCACAAGGGTTGATACCAGATTTTCCAGATGCAGTGGAGCAGGGAAGTGCATTTATATTTGCATTATCAAACTATATGGTGTGGGGAGACCTTACGAGCTTTAGTACTTTTGGAGGAGCAGGAGGAACAGGAGAGCCACTTCCTGTTGAGCTTTTTTCATTTAGTGGAGAATGTCAGGACGGAGCTTCATTACTAAAATGGTCGACCGCCTCAGAATACAATAGCTCTTATTTTGATATTGAAAAATCGGATAATGGATTTGATTGGGAAATTATTCATAGTGAAGATGCAGCGGGCATATCTACTTCGTTAATAGAATATGAATTTGTGGATGTAAACAAGTTCTACAACACAACATATTACCGTTTAAATCAGTTTGATATCGATGGGGTGAATCACTATTACGGCCCTATTGAAGTTTCTTGTGACGAGCAAAGTAGATTGATTACTTTCCCAAATCCTTCTGAAGGTACATTTAACCTTTTGATTAATGACCAACGTTTTGTGGGTGAGGTAAACATGAATATTATTGATGCCCATGGCAAGCTTGTGGGGTCCAAAACACTAAATGTATTAGATGGAATTAATGTTTTTCCTTGGTATGACAAAGAACTAGAGGAGGGTATGTATTTTATTCTTTTGAGTACAGCTCAAAACAATGCAACCCTTAGGCACGTTATATCTGAATAAATCCATGATCAATTCATATTTTTTGTATCTATTAAGTCACCCAAAATAGTATTTTTGCCCTATGTCTGAAAAAAAAGGAATTGCCATATTGGGCTCAACAGGTTCAATCGGAACACAAGCCCTTGAGGTATTAGAAGCTTATCCTAATTATTTTGATCTTCAGGTACTCACAGCAAATAAAAATGCTGACTTGTTGATCGAGCAAGCTCTCAAATACAAGCCAAATTCTGTGGTTATTGTGGATGAACAACAATATAAAAAAGTCCAGGATGCGCTATGGAAAGAGGATATGCATGTGTATTGTGGTGAAGAAGCTTTATCTCAGGTGGTAGAGTCAAATGAGGTCCATACCGTGCTTACCGCATTGGTAGGTTACGCAGGTCTAAAGCCTACAATTTCCGCCATAAATGCCAAAAAGGAAATCGCATTAGCCAACAAAGAAACCTTAGTGGTAGCAGGGGAGCTCATAACTTCTCTTGCCAGAGAAAAAGGGGTAAATATCTATCCTGTTGACTCGGAACATTCAGCCATTTTTCAATGCATTGTGGGAGAGTTTCATAATCCGATTGAAAAAATATATTTAACAGCTTCCGGAGGGCCTTTTCGTGGGTTTACACAAGAGCAATTGCTAAAAGTATCCAAAGAACAAGCGCTCAAACACCCCAATTGGTCTATGGGAGCAAAGATTACTATCGATTCAGCGACGTTAATGAATAAAGGGCTTGAAGTAATAGAGGCTAAATGGCTTTTTAATCTTAAACCAGAACAAATTGACGTCATTGTGCATCCTCAATCTATTGTGCATTCGATTGTTCAATTTGAAGACGGTAGTATGAAAGCGCAGATGGGACTACCAGACATGAAATTACCCATTCAATTTGCATTAACCTATCCTGATCGATTCAAAACAGATTTTCCTCGGTTTAATTTTATGGATTATCCTGAGCTTACCTTTGAGCAGCCTAATCGTGAGGTCTTTAAAAATTTAGACTTGGCCTTTTACGCCATGGAAAATGGGGGAACAACGGCATGTATACTAAATGCAGCGAATGAAATAGCAGTTGATGCTTTTTTAAATGATAAAATCAGCTTTTCTGAAATTTCACAGTTGAATAATGATGTTGTTAAAGCGGCTCAAATCATTGCAAAGCCTGTTTATGAAGATTATGTAACATCAGACAAGGCTGCCCGTCAGAGTGCGTTAAAACTAATACAATGAGGATCTTTAATTTCTTTCTGATGATCGGGGTATTGAGCGCTTGTGCCTCAAAAAAGCAGTCTGTTGTTCTCGTTTCTCAGCTACATCATTCACATTGCGGAGGAGCTCCTCCAACAGAAGAAACGATAAAGGGGTATGATGCGCCTAATAATATTGACATTATTATTTCTGGAAAAAAGGACTCTATGGTTCTTAAAATTGCTGGAAACAGAGAGGTTATGCTCAAGCGTGGGGCTTATCGTTGGTATCAAGGAAGCAAAGCAAAAGAGACCCCTCAGATATTGGAATCGTTGGAAAATGATCTTGATTCTAATTACGTCATTGAAGGTGCGAATTGCATCAATCAATGGAGGGCAAGAGAGGATGGTGTTTTTACTATAGGAGAAAAGACCGATACCATATATTTAACACTCCAATACAAATGTTATACGGGAACACTTCCTTGTGTGAAATACATTGGCCCTAAGTATCAGTAGATTCAATAGCTTCTTTTTCTTCGTATAAGGCATTCAGTTTTTGATAAGCCTCTCTAATATTAGAAATGGGCTCCACAACCAATCTGAGCTTGTCTTGTTTTTGAATGAGTCGGTATCCCTGTCCCATATTCATGATTTTCTTTAAGAGCTCGGAAAACACATCGGTTTGATAAAACGAGGATTTTGGGTCTGCAATAAACCACCCCACCATTTTTTCTGATTTGATTACAAGTCTCTCTAATCCAAGTTTTTGGGCTAACCATCTCAATTCAAAAGAGAAAAACAGCTCTTTTACTTCTTTTGGAATCGTTCCAAAACGGTCTTTCATACGTGCCTCAAACTCCAGTAGTTTTTCCATGGACTCAATATGATCGAGCTCCTGATAAAGACTTAGCCGTTCTGTCACATCATTTACATAATAGTCAGGAATTCTCACTTCGTAATCTGTTTCAAAAATACAATCTTCCGAATAGGAACCCATTTGGTCTGTCGTTCTTTCGTTGAATAGGTCTTTGAATTCGTCGTCTCTAAGCTCTTTCATGGCCTCGTTGAGGATCTTCTGATACATCTCAAAACCAATTTCGGAGATAAATCCGCTTTGTTCTCCACCCAACATATTCCCTGCCCCTCTAATGTCTAGATCCTTCATTGCAATATTAAATCCAGATCCAAGGTCTGTAAATTGCACGAGTGCCTCAAGTCTTTTTCTCGCTTCAGATGATAAAAGGCTAAACTTGGGTGCGATGAGATAGCAAAAGGCTTTTTTATTGCTTCTTCCAACTCTTCCTCTGAGTTGATGTAAATCACTCAATCCAAAGTTATTTGCATTATTGATAATAATGGTATTGGCATTAGAAATATCAATCCCAGATTCAATAATCGTGGTTGCTATCAATACGTCGTATGCACCCTTAATAAAGTTGAGCATATTTTGTTCAAGAACCTTTCCATCCATTTGTCCGTGACCAATCCCTACACGTACACCAGGGCAAAGTCGTTGAATCATGCCGGCAATCTCTTGGATATTTGCAATACGATTGTTTACAAAAAACACTTGTCCACCTCTAGAAACTTCATAAGAAATAGCATCTCTAATGGTTTCTTCATTCAATGAAATGATTTCAGTTAAAACAGGCTGTCTATTTGGTGGAGGCGTATTAATAATGCTCAAGTCACGTGCACCCATCAAAGAGAATTGTAGGGTTCGTGGAATAGGTGTGGCTGTTAATGTTAGTGTGTCTACACTAGTACGCATGGTTTTAAGCTTGTCTTTTACAGCAACTCCAAATTTTTGTTCTTCATCTATAATCATTAGACCTAAATCTTTGAATTTGATACGGTCTGATACAATGGCGTGGGTCCCGATGAGTATGTCAATCTTTCCAGATTTTAGCTTTTCGATTGTTTTGGTGGTTTCTTTTGCACTTTTAAATCGATTGATATAGTCAATGTTACAAGGAAACTCACTTAAACGCTCCTTAAAGCTTCTGTAATGCTGTAAAGACAAAATGGTTGTAGGCACGAGGACTGCGACCTGCTTACTGTCAGCAACAGCCTTAAAAGCGGCCCTTATTGCCACTTCTGTTTTTCCAAATCCAACATCTCCACAAATGAGTCGATCCATTGGGGTCTTGGATTCCATGTCTTTTTTTACATCTTGAGTTGCCTTGAATTGATCGGGAGTGTCTTCAAAAATAAACGAGGCTTCTAGCTCATTTTGAAGGTATGTGTCTTCAGCAAAGGAATAGCCAGGTTGATTTTTTCGCTTTGCATAAAGCTTGATCAAATCAAAAGCAAGCTCTTTTATTTTCTTTTTTGTTTTTGTTTTAAGTGTATTCCATGACTGTGTGCCTAGCTTATTCATCTTGGGTACAGAACCCTCTTTACCGGTAAATTTTGATATTCTGTGTAATGAATGTATGCCAACGTAAAGTACATCACCATCCTTATAAATCAGACGAATGGCTTCCTGTTTTTTATTGTTGACATCGATGGTTTCAAGTCCTGAGAATTGTCCAACACCATGATCGATATGGGTTACATAGTCCCCTTTTTGTAGGTTATATATTTCTTTTAATGTAAGCGCCTGTTTGGCTTTTCGAAACCCTTCTTTTAACCTAAATCTATGGTATCTCTCAAATAGCTGATGATCGGTATAGCAAACAATTTTTAGGGTTTTACAAATGAATCCTTCGTGCAGGGCAGTGCTGATAGGGGTAAAGGCAACATCACCACCAATGTCCTCAAATATCTGATAGAGGCGTTCAATTTGTTTGGGCTGATTTGAAAAAATATAGTTTTGGAAGTTGTTTTTCTGATTCTCGCCTAAATCGTCAATAAGTAAATTGAAATTTTTATTAAAGCTTGGCTGTGGTAAAAGCTCAAAGTTTATGGCAGTGGCACCCTTAAAATAGGATTGTGTACCCATCTCTACAACCTTATAGTTTTCAAGGTTTAGAGTGAAATCTTTATCATTTATAAATAGATCAGAAGGGAGTGTTTTCTTTATTTCTTGATCTAAGCTTTCATAAATTTTGTTGGCTTTGTCAAATTCTTTTTTCAGTGAAGCCTTTGCTCGTTCAATCGAGTCTATCCATATGGTGATATCACCATTGAGGTATTGAAAAAATGAATCCATTCCATCCAAAATCATCTTTCCTTGAATATTTGGGACGATGCTAAAGAATTTATGGGTGTTGATTGAAAGCTGATCAGCGGCATCAAAAGTTCGAATAGATTCCACTTCGTTACCAAAGAATTCAATCCTAAATGGGGTGTCATTTCCATAAGAGAATACATCTACAATTCCACCACGAATGGAAAATTGGCCGGGTTCATAAACGTAGTTGACGCGTTCAAAATGATATTCAAGTAATAATTCGTTTATAAAGTCTAAAGAATAGGTTTTTCCTACCTCAATTTTCATGGTATTTGAAACCAATTTTTTTTTGGTAAGAACTTTCTCAAATAAAGCATCAGGGTAGGTGATGATCCAGCAATTTTCCTGTACACTTAATTTTTTCAAAGCTTCTGTTCGTGCCACCACGTTTGCATTATCAACTTCTTCGATTTGATAAGGGACTTTATAGGATGCGGGATAAAATACGAGTCGTGGGTCTTCGGGATAGAGCCCCTGAAGATCATTTAAAAAATAAGCCGCTTCTTCCTTGTCATTGAGAACAAAAACATGATGTCCTGGACATTGTTGAGCAACTCCTGATGCAAAAACACTTTTCGCAGATCCGAAAATCCCAGTCCAGTGAATTTTTGTTTGATCGTGTGATAATTTTTGGGCAGAAAGATTAATTTCCGGATGATTTTGAAGATGTTCTATGAATGAATTTAAACTCATATCATTTCAAAAAACCCATCGCTTTTTCGACCATTGATTTAGAGCCAGTGAAAAAAGCAACACGCTCGTGTAGCTTTTCAGGTTGGATTTCCATTATCCTTGCTGAACCCGTAGAAGACATGCCTCCAGCTTGCTCAGAGATAAATGCAAGGGGATTACATTCGTACAAAAGTCTTAATCGCCCTTCTGGGGCATTGATGGTACATGGATAGATATAAATCCCTCCTTTAATAAGGTTTCTGTGAAAATCAGCAACCAATGACCCGATATATCTTCCGGAATAGGGGCTGCCGTAATCGTTTTCACGACTTTGACAATACTTAATGTAATCTATGATTTTAGGATTACATTCGTTAATGTTTCCTTCATTCATAGCATAATACCTTCCTTTCTCGGGCATTTTCATCTCAGCATGTGACAAGTAAAACGCATCGCTAGAAGGATCCAAGGTAAATCCATTTACTCCATTTCCGGAGGTGTATACAAGCATTGTAGAAGAGCCATAAAGGACATATCCCGCTGCGACCTGCTCTGTCCCTTTCTGTAGCATGTCGTCTAAAGTAGCCGGTTGATTGCTGTCTGAAACCCTTTTGTAAATCGAGAAAATGGTTCCGATAGATACATTTACGTCAATATTGCTTGAGCCATCAAGTGGATCAAAAAGCACAACGTATTGGCCTGAACGAGATTTGTCATTATCAAAAGATACGAAGTCTTCGTTTTCTTCAGATGCAATTCCACAAACAGCACCACCTTTTTCTAATACATCAATGAATGCATTGTCAGCTATAACATCTAGTTTTTGTTGTTCTTCTCCTTGAACATTTTGGCCTCCTTGAGCTCCTAAAAAACCATCAACAAGGCCTGCTCTACAAACATCTTTGCTGACGATTTTACTCGCTTCAGCGAGGTCTAATAGCACCTTTGAAAGGTCATTATTATTATGATCTACGGGTTGTTGAGAGTAAAGAAAATCTTTGAGTGCTATATGTTGAGCCACCTATTTCTAGCTAAAAAGAATACTTTGACCGTAGCCTTCTTTGTAAACAGGATTCACAATTAAAGCAGGGATTAAAGCATCATTTGTAATGATGTATTGTTCGTAATTTGATGAAAGTGCATTCAAAAAGCTACTTCTGTTTAAATTCATTATGGCGATTAAATCCGCATCAACAGAAACGGCGTATTTAACAACCTCTTTGTCAAAACCTGATCTAGAAATAATGGCATGTTTCATGTCTACTCCTCGATCTTTAAAGAACCTATTTGCAAAAACAATATTTGATTTCACTTGGTGTTTTAAGAAGTCATCAGATTCATCGGGAATCACAACATGGACTTTAGATCCAAAATATTTTGCCAACCTCGAAACGATGGTTAATTTTTGCTTTGTTTCTTTATTAAGATCCATAGGTACAACGATAGAATCATACCCTGTTGGTTTGACTAACTTTTCTTGCACAATGATAAAAGGAACAGAGGAGTTGGTAACTACTTTTAAAGCGTGTGAACCGGTAACATGCTGCCATCCGTGAGCACCATGGGTACCCATGAAAATCAGCTCTGCTTCGTGTTCAGATGCAAAATCACCTATATCTTCAAAAATATTACCAATTCTTACGTTGGGAACGATATTAACTCCACTCGAAGCATACTTTTCAACAATTGATGAAAGTTTTTCGTTCGCTTCGTGAATTTGATTTTCTTTTGAGACCACATGAACCAGTTGTACTTCTGCTTTAAGCGGTTTGGCTGTAGCTATGGCATGCTCCAGCGCGATATCAGCGACAGGAGTAAAGTCATGTGGGACAATAAATGATTTTTCACTCATGGTTTTAATATTTATGCAAAGTTAAGATAAAGTATCGAAAAATAAGATGAATATTTATCTTTATTTTTGTCTTTAAACAACCAGTTAATTGAAGAAATGCCATTAATAGGAAGACTGTTAAAGACAACAACTGCCGTAAGTTACAGGAAAAACGCAAAAAAAACATTGGGTTACAAACACCAGCTTGATGTATTGAGCTATTTACTGTCTAGGGCAAAGTCTACAAAATTTGGTATAGCTCATCGATTTCAACAGATACTTAATACTTCAAATCAGCTAAGTAAATTTCAAAAAAATATTCCAGTAACGAGCTATGATGAATTTTATGAAAAATGGTTGAAATATTCACTTCATGGAGAAAAAGACAATACATGGAGAGGGCGCATTAAATATTATGCCTTGTCATCAGGAACGACAGGATCTCCTAGTAAAAGAATACCAATCACGAATGAAATGATTAGGTCTTTTCAAAAGACAAGTATCCGCCAATTGTCGTTATTGCATGGCCTTGATT